>JBEQSW010000432.1:0-6281 GCA_040348565.1 Myxococcales bacterium
GTCTCGCGCTCCGAAAGCTGGCGGAATCCGGCATTTCGGAGCCGAGCCGCGACCTCGGCGACCGCGTGGTAGGGCGTGGGCGCGGCCTCGATGAAAGCCAGGAAGTCCCGGGTTCCGGGATCGGCGGCGTGGTCGGGAAGCATGGCTCCACTATACTCCGGCGTCCCGCGGCGCTGCCTCCTTCTCATGTTCACCCCCGACGCTCAGGTTCTGGACTTCTCCGCCGACGATTGGCTGCGCCTGCCGGACCTGTTCCGCACCCCCAAGCCGGCGGCCACCACCAGCGCCGGCACGGGCGGGGGCATCCTGGCGGTGCGCGACGGGCAGCGGATAGTCAAGGTGACTTCCACCCTGCGCGGTCGCCGGCCGTTGCCCGAAGCCGGCCACGCCACCGCGTCCGCGCTCGCGGCCGAGCACGACGGGGCGTTCGCGGTCGTGCTGTCGACCAGCGCGCTCGAGCAATTCGGCGATCGCTTCGCGCGCCGCCTGCACCGCGGCCAGTCGTTTCACGTGCAGATCGAAGCTTTCGTGGGGGCCATGCGCGAGCTGGAGCAAGAAGGCGAGGTCGAGCTCTGGCCGTCGCCGTTCGCCGAATGGCCCATCCCAACCGAGCGCGCGTTCGCCAGCGCCCTTGACCTGGTGTGCGGTGAAGGCAAGACGGTGGTGCTCGGCGCGTTCGACGCTGGTGAGCTGTACACCGCGCTCTGTTTGCGTCGGCGTGGGCCGGCGTTCGACGTGGTGATGGGGCCGGACCGCGTGCGCCGCGACATGGGCCTGTTGTCTGGCGACTTCTCGCGCGACTACCGCTACCTGGGCGCGGCCGTCGAGGCACGGCTCGGGCCGCTTTCGGTGGGTTGCTACGCCGAGCTGTCGACGTTTCGGCGTTTGGCGGCCGAGCCCGTGCCGGGCGCGTGGGCGACAGCGGTGGCCGTGCGCGACGTGGTGTTGACCCCGGTCACGCCCGGCTTGGCGGTGCCGCTCGGCGTGGATGCGGGGCGCGCCGCGTTGGCCTTGGCCAAGGGGTTGCTCGGGCACATCGGGCTGTTCGAGGGGCTGCGCGCGCCGTCTTCCCTGGGTCCGCGGCTGGGCCGAGCGTACGGCTTGGTCGAGAATGACGTGCGCCGATATCTGGGCTTCGACCCGTGGCGCGTGCTCACTCGCTGGTTTCGGGTGCAAGAGTGAAGAAGCCGGGCCGCATTCAAGCGCGGCTCGCGCTGGCGATCGTGATCACGGCGCTGATCCCGGTTTTGGTCGCCATCTGGTGGGGGGCCAAATACGTGCGCGAGACCGGCGCGCGCTATTTCGTGCCGGAGATCGGCACGCACCTGGATCGCTCGCTGGGCTTGTACCAAGAGCTGGCGCGCACGTTGAAGGGGCGGATGCGTGAAGAGGGCGCGGCCATTGCGCTCACCCCCAGCTTGCGGCGCGCAGTGGCGGCGGGCGACCCCGATGCCATGACCGCCGAGCTTACCAAGCAGCTGAGCCAGCACCCGAGCTTGGTCTCGCTGAGCGTGACCTCGGCGGACGGCAAACAGCTGGCGCGCGCCGCTCGCGAGCGCCCGCTCGACCCCGAGCACGAAAACCAGCTGGAAGTGACGCGTCCGCTGGCGGAAACGACCGAGCCCGACGACGCGCCGCAGTTGACGCTGGTATTTGCGGCCGACAAAGCCCGCTTCGACGAGCTGTCGGAGATGGGCCAATTCATCGACAACTACAAGGTCATCGAGCGGCGCAGCAAAGAAGACATTCAAGGTTTCGTTTGGGCGTTCACCGCGCTTTTGGGCATCACGATTGCGCTGGCCATCACCGTCGGCACGCTGCTGGCGCGCGGCTTGGCGGTGCGCTTGGGGGAGCTGGCTACTGCGACGCAGCAGGTGGGCGCCGGCAACTTGAGCGTGCGCGTCAGCGAGGCCGGCAACGACGAGCTGACGGCGCTGGCGCGCGCCTTCAACCGCATGCTCGGCGAGGTCGAGAATAGCCGCGCGCGGATCGAATATTTGCAGCGCATCAGCGCTTGGCAAGAAATGGCCCGGCGCTTGGCCCACGAAATCAAAAATCCGCTCACGCCTATCCAGCTTGGGGTGCAAGAAATCCACCGACGCTACTCGGGTCACGACGAGCAGTTTCGCGATCTGCTGGATACGACGCTCGAGATCGTGGAGGACGAGGTGGGCACGCTGCGCCGGCTCGTGTCCGAATTCTCGGACTTTGCGCGCTTGCCCGAAGCACATCTGGAAAAGGCCGATTTGTCGGAGTTTTTGGCAGAACAGCGCCGGCAGATCGAGCGCGATGAAGGCGCCGAAGGCCACGGCGGCGAAGAGCTATCGGTGATCCGCCTGGGTGCGGTGCGCCCGACCTTCGAATGGGCGCTGCCGGCGTTGCCGGCCGAGGTGGCGGTCGACCGGCAGATGTTCCGGCGCGTGCTGCTCAACCTGATTCAAAACGCCGCCGACGCGCTGTCCGATGCCAAGCACGAGTCGCCGAAAATCAAAGTCAGCTTGCGACGCGAGGGCGATTTTTTCGTGGTCGAGGTAGAAGACAACGGCCCCGGCATTCCGGCCGAGATGCGCGACGTGATTTTCGACCCTTACGTCACCACCAAGCACACCGGAACGGGCCTCGGCCTAGCCATCGTGAAAAAAATTGCCATCGAGCACGGCGGGATGATCACCGCCGACGTCAGCAGTAGCCTGGGCGGAGCGCGCTTGCGTTTGACGCTTCCGGCGCAGGGTACGGCGGCGGCGCGCGAGCTGCCGCTGCGAGCCGAGCACGCGAGCAGGCCGGTAGCATGAGCCCCCAATCTTCGAAGTCCTCCCTGAGCGATACCAAAACCGGCTACCTGGTGGCGGGTTTGGTGCTGGCTTTCAGCTTGTTCATGGGGTTGTTCGTGTTGCCGTATATGGGCGCAAAAAAGGCGGAGGCGTCGCCGCTGGTGGGGCAGCCGGCGCCTGACTTCTTGCTGCCGTACGCATCGCCGGACGAACGCGGCAAGACGCAGCGCCTCTCGGATCTCCAGGGGCAGGCAGTGGTGCTCGATTTTTGGGCGAGCTGGTGCGCGCCTTGTCGCGCTCAAAGCCCGGTTCTGGCGCGCGTGGCCAAGGCGTTTGGCCCCGACAAGCTACGGGTGCTGGGCGTGGGCACCAGTGACGACCGCGACAGCATCACACGCTTTTTGGCGCGCGAATCCCTTGGCTACACCAGCGTGTTCGACGACCAAGAGGTCGCGTCCTCGCTCTACCACGTGCAGGGTCTACCGACGCTGGTGCTGATCGCCAAGGATGGCACGGTGCGCGCCGTGGCCACCGGCTTCGCCGACGAGACGGAGCTGACTCGCTTGGTGAAGGACGCCATGCGCTGAGGTTTGAATGGAAGGCATGGGGGACCGTCGAACTGCGAACGGAGGGCCGCGTTGAACGCCTTAGCTCGACACCGATGGGTAGGTTTGCTGGCGCTGGGCGGGTTGTTCGCGGCGTGCGGCGGCCGCGCCGACAAGGACGAGGTTTCGCCTTCCCACGGTGGCTCGAATTCGGCAGGGGCGGGCATGCATTCTGGCGGAGCCGGGGCCGGAGGTCGCTCGTCGAGTGGCACGGCAGGAACCGCCAGCGGCGGGCGCGCTCCGAGTCAGGCCGGTGAAGGTGGCATCGAAGCTTTCGCGGGCGACGGCGGAGCGCCCGGGGCGGCGGGCGTCACTGGCGGCGCGGCCGGTGTTGACGGAGGCGCGGGCGCCGGCGGGCAAGAGCTGGGCGGCGGTGGCGCGACCGCAGAGACGCCATCGGTCACTGTGCTCGCCGGCAACTACGACGTGTACTTGGCGGCGCCTCCGGCCGTCGTTGGCTGTGCGGTTGCCTGGTACGAGCCGCGCATCAACCTTGCGGTTTACCTCACCGACGCTGGCAAGCTCGAGGCCTTGCCGTTCAAGGACTTCTTCTGGCAGGGAAACTTTGCCGAAGAACCCGAGGTGAGCCCGAGCACGTTCAAGCTCGCTGCGCTCTTGGACTGGGCCAACGCGCCCGCCACGCCAGCTCTCGAGCTGAGCTGGGATGAGGCCGGCTTTCTCGGCGCGGGCACAGCCGAGATCCCCTACACCTGCGAAGGCGGCCCCGTCACCACGCGCGTCGTGGCGGCGACGCTGGAAGCCGACCACACCTCCCCCAAGCTTCGCGTCGATCCTGACGGCTACGGGAGCTTCGGTTTCACGCGCTTTGACTTCACGTTTTCGGAGCCGGTCGACCTTCCCCACGGTGAATATGACATCGTCTTCAGGGAGCCGGCCGACGGCGAGCAAGCGGTCGAGCTGTACGACGTCGACACCAACGCCCCGCTGCCGACGGTCTGGCAATGGTCCCTCGCGGGGCCCGTCGCGCAAGCGCACTTTCCCGACCCAGCCTCGGTCGAAGGCCGAACGGTGGCCGCGCGCTTGAGCGCGACGCTCCGTGATCGCGCCGGCAATCCGCTGGTCCCGCTGGAAAAGACGTTCGATATTGCGCCCGCGGCGGTGCTCGATGGCGAGCTGGATTTCGATCAAGCGCCGAGTGCAGGCGTCTACGGCAACGCCAGCTACCATCCCACCGCCGAGCCCGGCGCCCCGTGCGAGCAAGGCGGATGTCTGGTGCTCGATGGCCCCGTCGCTCGCTGCTACGAAGCGCCGCACTCCACGTTCGCGGTGCGGCTAGCGTCTCCATGGGATACCGGCGTGCAAATTCGCTATCGGGTCTGGGCATCCACCAGCTCGGTTTCGCCAATCGGCATCGGCTACGCCTCCGGCTGCAGCGGCTCGTTCCCCGCAGCGCTCAACCCGCTCGCCCAACCGGACGGCTCCTTCACCTACGCCAGCGATTGGACGACACGCACCATCAGCCCCTGCGGCGGCCCCGAAAACGAAAACGGCTTCACCCTGTCGCTGGACTGCGCCGAATACGGAGCGCCGCCCGACGTGCGCGTCGTCATCGAACGCCTGACGCGAGTGACGGCGCCTTAGTGGTCGCGGCGTTGAACACGGTTTCCGAAGGGGCCGTAGGCCGCGCCGACTCTGGTCACACCGATGGATCCGGCGACGTAGCGGCTCTGCTTCCTAACGAGCGCGCGCCCAAACGGGCTGACCGGGGATGGTTGAGCCGGAGGTTCGAATCGCGGGGGCGCGACCCGATTCTCTTGCCCAGCAATTTCAATGGCTTGTGGAGGTGTGGGTGCCGTTCGAGGAGGCGATCGTGATTAGGTGGCGGTAGCGTGGAAAATGCCGGCGCGATTGCGCCACCCGCCGAGCGAGTCGATCGTTTTGCTGGCCACGACTCGAGATCAGATCCCCCGCGCTGCGCGGAACTCATCGACGAATTGCCAGAATTGTTGGAGCGGCTGCTCGGGATTGTGCTTGAGGGCCGCAAACACGGGGCCAATCTCGTTTCCATAGCCGAGCTTGGGTTGGATGAAATTGCCTAGCTCGCGCAGAAAATGCACGTTGTGGTCGTCGTAACCCAACTCGTGCAGCGCGCATCCGTATCCACTCAAGAACGACTCGAGAACGATCAGCCGTTCACGGACGTGCTCGTCATCGTAGACCAAGAACACGCCCGGCCTGGCGCGAATTTCGGCCAGCAGTTTGAAAATATCGGGCTTCGACAACTCAGAATCCCCAGTTGATGGCATCCGCGTACTCCGATCGGCCTCGACAACGGCCTACAGCCCCCGCGCCGCGCGGAACTCATCCACAAATTGCCAAAATTGCTCGAGTGGTTTCTCGGGGTTGTGCTTGAGCGCCGCAAAGACCGGCCCAATCTCGTTGCCGTAGCCCAGTTTCGGTTGGATGAACTGGCCCAGATCTCGCGCGAAGTTAGTATTTACGTCGTCAAATCCTAATTGATCGAGGGCGTGCCCGTACCCCGAGAGCATGGCGCCCAATACCATCATGCGCTCGCGAACATGCTCGCCGTCGTCATGTCCCAAGTACATGCTCGGCCGCTCGCGGATACGCGCGAGGAGCTCAAAGATATTGGGTCTTGCACCTTCAAAAACCGAAGTCGATGACATCAGCCAGCTCCCAACGTGCTTGGTATTCGGCGATCGTTTGTCCTTGCGGCCCTGTCAAATTATCGAAGACACGACCATCCTTCACAACGACGTAGTGATCATACCATGATCTCAGGCCACTGTTCTCGCCGGCAGGGTTTCGGATGGCATCGCGATGCGCCTCCCTTAACGAGCTGAGCTCGGCCCGACCGGTGGATACGGTACCGAAACTAGGTGCAAAGGAAAAGTCCAAATTCGTGACAGCTTGACGGGCTTGC
>JBEQSW010000422.1:0-14626 GCA_040348565.1 Myxococcales bacterium
CCACCATGACGCAAATGGCGGTCGCCGAATTTTTAGCCAGCGGCGGCTACGACCGCCATCTGCGCAAGACGCGCCGGCTGTTGTCGGTGCAGGTGGAAAAGACGCGCGAGGCCATCGCCCGGCACTTTCCCCCCGGTACCCGAGTGAGCGCGCCGCGCGGCGGCTACGTCGTGTGGGTGGAGCTGCCAGGCAACGTGTCGGCGTTCTCGATCCAGCGGCGCGCGCTCGAGCGAGGCATCTCGGTCGCGCCGGGCCCGATCTTTTCGGCGGGCGGCCGCTTCGAGAACCACCTCCGGCTGAACGCGGGCGTGGTGTGGTCGGAGCGCATCGAGCATTCGCTGGAGGTGCTGGCCGATATCGTCAAGGAGCTCAGCACCTAGAACGCCGATCAGTTTGCAGCCGCTGCGTTCTAGGCCTTTCCTGGTGGGGGCGGCACGCGCCGCCCCCCTCGGCCGAAGTAAATTCGGCCGAGCCTCCCCCCACGCGGTGACGCCGGAAGTTACCAATCCGTGAAAATCGTTCTCCCAGCAAACCGTTTGTCGCTCCAGGTGCGCCGCCATGGGTGAGAAGATTCAGTCCGTCGATCGACTGGTCGACATCTTGCTCGAGAAAGGCACGATCTTCGCCGGGCGCGCAGCCATCGTGCTCGTCGTCTTCACGGTAGCGTGGCTGGCCGCGTCTTGGGCCCAGCGCGGCATCTTGCGCGCCTTCGGCCGCGCTTCCCACGTGGATGCCACGCTGGTGCGCTTCCTCGCCAGCGCCGTCCGCTACGGCTTGTTGATCGCGTCGCTGGTCAGCTGCCTGTCCGCGTTCGGCATCACCGCCACCAGCTTCGCGGCGGTGTTGGGCGCGGCCGGCATCGCCGTCGGTCTGGCATTCCAGGGCACGCTGTCGAACTTTGCCGCCGGCTTAATGCTCCTGCTATTTCGGCCTTTTCGCGTGGGCGACACGATCAAGGCCGGCGCGTACAGCGGAACCGTCAAGGCCCTGGAGCTGTTTTCGACGGTGCTGGTCACCGGCGACAACCGGCGCGTGGTCTTGCCCAACTCGGCGCTGTCCAACCAGGCGCTGGAAAACATGACTTACCATCCTACCCGGCGTGCCGAGGTGCTGCTGCCCTTCCCGCTGCGCGCCAACGCCGACGACGTCTTGCCGCGCTTGCTCGAGAAAGCCCGCGCCCTGCCCTTGGTCCTGGCAGAACCGCCCCCGGACGCTCGAATTCAGGACTTTCGCGATCGCAGCATGAACGTCTTGTTCGGCGCCTGGTGCGAGACCGAGCATCACCCGAACCTCGTGGCGGAGCTGGCCTTGGTGGGCAAGCAGGTGCTCGACGAAGCGCGGCAAAGGCGGCCCTTGACGCCGAAAAGCCGCCGAGGAGACGCTGAGCTCGAATGATGGATCAGCCGGGGCGACTGCTCGCTGGAAAGTACGAGCTGGTGGAGCACATCGGGCGGGGAGGTATGGCGGTCGTCTGGCGCGGCATCGCTCACGGCGCCAGCGGCTTTGCCCGTCCGGTCGCGATCAAGCGCATCGAATCGCAGGTGATCGGCTTTGCCGAGGTCGTCGACATGTTCGTGGAGGAGGCGCGCGTGGGCGCGCTGCTGAACCACCCCAACATCGTGCAGGTCTTCGACTTCGGGCAAGACGAAGACGGGCACCATTTCTTGGTGTCGGAGCTGGTGAGCGGGCTCCACCTGGGCCAATGGGTCAAGAGTCACTTCGAGCGCGCACAGCGTGAGACGCCGTGGTCACTGGTGGCCGCCATCGGGATCGAGATGCTGCGCGGGCTGGAAGCGGCGCACTCGCGCAAGGCGCCGGACGGCACGGCTTCGCCCATCTTGCACCGCGACGTAACGCCGCCCAACATCCTGCTCGACGTCGGCGGAATCGTGAAGCTTGCCGACTTCGGCTTGGCCCGCGCCATGGATCGCGGCCAGATGACGCGACCCAACATCGTGAAGGGCAAGCTCTCCTACCTGGCTCCGGAGCTGCTGCTGGGCGACGCGCCCAGCCCGGCCACTGATTTGTTCAGCGTCGGCATCGTGCTGTGGGAGGCGCTGACGGGCGAGCGTCTATTCAACGCGGGCACCGACGTCGACGTGGTCGCGCAAATTCGCGAAGCCAAGGTGCCGCTTTTGAGCATGAAGCGGAAGAACCTGCCCATGGCGCTGACCAGCGCCGTACACCGGGTGCTCGAGAAGGATCCGGCGCGCCGCTTTCGCACCGCGCGCGACATGCTCGAGGCCCTCACGGACGTGCTGCGGGTGCTGCCGGAGAGCACCGACGCCATGGCCCTCGGTCGCAGCGTGCGCGAGGCGCAGGGGCGCCTGGCCGGGCAAACCTAGGTACGGCCACCCTCCCCCCTGGCGGTCTCCACCTTCCCGGCGGGGCCCGTTAGTGGAAAAAACCCGTTGTTTCGCGACCACGGACGTATGAATTTGAAATTCGTTTTCAGTCCGCTACGCTTGGAGAGCTTCCAACTCCCATGCTGCTTTCCGAGATCCAAACAGGCCAGGCCGTGCAAGTGGTGCGCATCACCGGTCAGAGCTCGTTTCGTCGTCGCTTGATGGAGCTCGGGTTGGTGCCGGGGACGCGAGTGGAGCTGGTGCGCGTCGCACCGCTGGGCGACCCCGTCGAGCTGCTCGTGCGTGGGGCGAGCCTTTCGATCCGCAAGGCGGAGGCCGGCGTGATCGAAGTCGCGCACCTGAGCGCTTCGCCCGCCGAGAAGCCGCTGCCCAAGACGGTCGGGCTGGCGCCAGATCTCGGGGTTTGAGCGACCTTTGGCCAGTACGACGACCGACAGCCAAGCCGCCCCCCAGCCTCCGGGCGCGAGCGCGCCGGTAGCCGGCAGCCCACCTTTGGTGCTGCTGGTGGGTAACCCCAACACCGGCAAGACGACGCTGTTCAATCGCCTAACCGGGCAAAATGCACGCATCGGTAACTACCCCGGGGTCACCGTCGAGCGCCGCAGCGGCAGCTCGCGGCTGGACGGCAACCGGCTGGTCGAGGTCGTCGATCTACCCGGCACGTACTCGCTGAGCGCGCGCTCGGCCGAGGAGCAGATCGCGCTGTGGGCGGTGCTGGGCCAAGGCCAGTACCGGGCGCCCGATCTGTGCGTCTTCGTGGCCGATGCCAGCCAGCTCTCGCGCAATCTGTACCTGGCGCTGCAGCTGGCCGAGCTGGGGCTGCCGCTGTTGATCGCGCTCAACATGATCGATGAAGCCGGCGAAAATCCGCCCAACACCGCGGCTATCGAGCGGCTGTTGGGGGTGCCGTGCGTGGCCATCAGCGCGCGGCGCGGCAGCGGCATCTCGGCGCTGTTGGCCGGCATGGAGCGCGCGCTTTCGGACAAGCCCACGGCTCGCGCCAAAATCGCCTACCCCGCCGAGCTGCTGGCCGACGCCGACAGCCTGGTGAAGGCGTTGCCTTCGTCGCTGCGCCAGGGCACCGAGCGCGACCGCGCGCTGGCGCTGTGGGCGCTCACCAGCATCGAAGAAGACGACGAGCTCAGCGAAATCGACCCCGAGCTGCGTCGCGCGACGCTGGCGCTGCGCAAGGCTAGCCGGCGCGATCTCGACCACGAGGTGATCGCCGCTCGCTACACCTTCATCGACGAGCATTTGCCCGAGCTGTATCGAAGGCTCGACCGTCACCCGCGCAAGCGGCAGCTCTCCGAGCGCGCCGACCGCATCGTGCTGCACCCGGTGTGGGGCTTCGCGCTGTTCATGCTGGTCATGCTGGTGGTGTTCCAGTCGCTATTCTCCTGGTCGGATCCGGCCATTTCGCTGATCGAGGACGCATTTTCCTGGCTGCGGGGCGGGCTGACGACGCTGTTGCCGGCCGGCATCTTTCGCGACTTTTTGACGCAAGGCATCGTGAGCGGGCTGGGCAACGTGCTGGTGTTCTTGCCTCAGATCTTGTTGTTGTTCTTCTTCATCGGGCTGCTCGAAGACTCGGGCTACATGGCGCGCGTCGCCTACCTGATGGACCGCATCATGAAGGCCCTGGGTCTGCACGGGCGCGCGTTCGTGCCCATGCTGAGCGGCTTTGCTTGCGCGGTGCCGGCCATCTTGGCCACGCGCACCATGGAGCGGCAGCGCGACCGGTTGCTCACCATGTTGGTGATCCCGCTGATGACCTGCTCGGCGCGCTTGCCGGTGTACACGCTGATCATCGGCGCGCTCTTTCCGCCGTCGCGCGCGTTCGGCTTCTTACCCGTTCAAGGCCTGCTGATGGTCGGCATGTACGGGTTCGCGACGGTCATGACGTTGCTGTCCGCGGGCGTGCTGGGGCGCACCGTGGTCAAAGGCCGCAAAATTCCGCTGATTTTGGAGCTACCGCCGTATCGACTGCCCAGTCTGCGCGGCACGTTGAAGATGATGTGGGAGCGCGCGACCGTGTTCCTGAAGGAAGCGGGCACGGTGATCTTGGCCTGCACGGTGGCGCTGTGGGTGCTCTTGTCGTTCCCGCGCGCGCCCGAAGTAACTCCCGCCGCGCCTGCGGTGGCCGGCGCCAGCGCGCGCATCAGCGCCGGGCCAGCGCGGCCCGAGAGCCCCATCGCGCAGAGCTACGGCGGCAAGCTGGGGCACGCCATCGAGCCGGCGCTGAAGCCGCTGGGCTTCGACTGGAAGATCGGCGTCGGCTTGATCGGCGCGTTTGCGGCTCGCGAGGTGTTCGTCGCCACCCTGGGCTTGGTCTACGGCATCGACGCCGACAGCGACGACCCGACTCCGCTGCGCGACCGTTTGCGCGCCGAGACGCGCGCCGACGGCAAGCCGGCCTACACGCCCTTGATGGGCTTGTCGCTGCTGATCTTCTTCGCCATCTCTTGCCAGTGCATGAGCACGCTGGCCGCGGTCAAGCGCGAGACCAAGAGCTACAAATGGCCGGCGTTCATGTTCGCGTACATGACGACCCTGGCGTATCTGCTCAGCTTCACCGTGTTCCAAGTCGGTCGTTTGCTTGGCTTTTGAGCCGCTTCCCCGGTCTTTCTACGCGCGCCCGGTGCTGACCGTGGCAAAGGACGTGATCGGCAAAGTCTTGGTCCATCGCACGTCGGCGGGCGTGATGGCCGGCCGCATCGTCGAGGCGGAGGCGTACCGCGGCCCGGAAGATCGAGCCGCGCACTCGTGGGCGGGCCGCCGCACTCCGCGCACGGAAGCCATGTTCGGTCCCCCCGGGTTCGCCTACGTGTTCTTCGTCTACGGCATGCACTGGCAAATGAACTTGGTCACCACGCGTGAAGGGGCGCCGGAAGCCGTGCTGCTGCGCGCGCTCGAGCCGGTGGCGGGGCTGTCGCTGATGGCGGCCCGACGCGGGCTGCCGGAAACCAACGTCAACCTGTGCAACGGCCCCGGCAAGCTGTGCCACGCGCTGGGCATCGGCCAGCACCACTACGGCGTCGATCTCACGCGCGGCACGCTGTTCTTGAGCGAGGGCACGGCTCCGCGGGGCAAGCTCGGTCGCTCGGCGCGCATCGGCGTCGACTACGCGGAAGCTTGGGCCGACAAGCCGTGGCGCTTCTTCGAAATAGGCAACCGTTGGGTCTCGCGCGGGCGTCCTTCCCAGCGCGCGGCCGGCTGAAAGCGGCTATTTGACGGGCAACGTGTAGGTGATGCTCAGCTTCGGGCGGGTGGCGGCTTTGTCGGCTTCGGAGCTGGCAAAATCGGTACCGTCCGTGCTTTCGGTGCGCAGGTAAATGCCGTCCTGGGCGTGCTCGTCCGACAGCCAGGCATTGAAGGCTTCCGTAAGATCGATGGTGAGCTCTCCCGGCTGTACACAGGTGATGGTGCCGAGCGCCTCACCGACCTCGGGCCGCGTGTTCCAGCGAACCATCAACTCTTTCCACGCTTCGTTCGCGTAAAAAACGGTAATGGGGCCACCAGCGTTGGTGCACGTCAACGACAACTTGGCGTTGCTCACCAGCGCACCCGCCGGCAGCTCGAGACG
The DNA here is from genome assembly GCA_040348565.1 of Myxococcales bacterium. Taxonomy (GTDB): domain Bacteria; phylum Myxococcota_A; class Polyangia; order Polyangiales; family Polyangiaceae; genus PMG-095. Next base: position 5,950 of record JBEQSW010000422.1, read on the forward strand.
GGGCCAGTCGATGAGAATCTCGTACGCGCACGAATCACCGTCGACGTTCAGGCTCCGTTCTTCGCCGTAGCTCATGTTCGGGAAGCACGCCGCCACGTTGGTGTCGTCGATGTCGCTGGTTTCGATGGTGACAGGCTCGGGGGTCGTGCTGCCGCCGGTGCCGCCATTCGCGGTGCCGGCCCCGCCGCCTTTGCCGGCTTGGCCTGTGCCGCCCGCATTCGCGCCGGCTTTGCCGCCGACATTCGCCGAGCCGCCCTTGCCGCCCGCCGCGCTGCCGCCGGCCCCGCCGCTGGAATTGCCACCCGTGCCGGGCCCACCCGCGTTGGCCTCGGCGCCGCCGGCCGCACCGGCCGCACCGGGGTTTTCACCCGCGGCCGCGGCGCTGGAGCCGCCCACGTCGCTGCCACCCACGTCCGGGGACGTGAGGCCGCGGTCATCGAAATCGGCGTTCGAATCGTGCTGGCAAGCGCTCGCCAACAAGGCGGCGCCGAACGCAATCCGGAGCCCAAGGACTCGGTAGAGTGAGGCCATCGCGGTCACCTCTAGGAAGGTGTAGCACAGTGGACTGGACGGCTCGCCGATTCCGTTCTCGTGATAGAAGCACAGTGACGTCGATGATCGAAGCTCCGGCAGACCAGGGTCAAAGTGGACGCCTGCGCGGCAAACGCATCACGCTTTGCGTTACGGGTAGTGTCGCCGCCTACAAGGCCGTACTTCTGCTGCGCGCGCTGAAGCAAGAGGGCGCCGAGGTCGAGGTCGTGCTCACGCACAGCGCCACCAAGTTCGTCGGCGCGGCCACTTTCGCAGGCCTCACCGGCCGTGCGGTGCACACATCCATGTTCGAAGCCGACGCCGTCGGCGAGCTGCACGTCGAGCTATCGCGCAAAAGCGACTTGATCGTGATCGCGCCGGCGACCGCCGACGTGCTGGCGCGGCTCGCCCAAGGTCGCGCCGATGATTTGCTGACCGCGACGGCGCTTTGTGCCCAGTGCCCCGTGCTGGTGGCGCCGGCCATGCACCCGCGCATGTGGGCGCACCCAGCCACGCAGCGCAACGTGCAAACGTTGGTCGCCGATCAGCGCGTCGGCTTCGTGGGACCGGTCGAAGGCGAGGTCGCGTCGGGAGACGTCGGGCTCGGGCGCCTCGCGGAGCCCGACACCATCGTTTCGTTCGTGATCGCGCAGCTGTCGAAGGGCCAGCTGCGCGGCCGCCACCTCGTGGTCACCGCAGGCCCCACTGCCGAAGACATCGATCCGGTGCGCTTCATCAGCAACCGCTCGTCCGGCAAAATGGGCTTCGCGCTGGCGGAGCGCGCGGCAGCCCACGGGGCGCGCGTCACGCTCGTGGCCGGCCCCGTCGCGCTGGCTACTCCCGCCGGCGTCACCCGCATCGACGTGCGCAGCGCTTCAGCCATGCGCGGCGCCATCTGGCAAGCCCTGAAGCCGGACCTGAGCGGCGCCGACGCGCTGATCATGACCGCCGCCGTCGCCGACTACCGCCCCGCCGAGACCCACGCCAGCAAGCTCAAGCGCGGAGAGTCGAGCATCGGCCTCGAGCTCGTGCCCAACGACGACCTTTTGGCCGAGATCGGCATGGCGCGTAAAGCGCAGCTGCCGGTGTTGGTCGGCTTCGCGCTCGAGACCGAGACCGGCGAACGGTTGATCAACGCCGGGCGCAGCAAGCTAGCCAAAAAGCGCGTTGATCTGGTGGTCGCCAACCACCCCGACGCCTCGATTGGCCGCGACAGCATCTCCGGCAACTTGGTCACCGTGCGCGCGGCCGAATCGTTCGGCCCGCTCGCCAAGCGCGACGCCGCCGATCGCATCCTAGACGTCGTAGTTACAGAGCTCGCCAAGCGCGACCCGCGAAAGTAGCGACCTTGAAGCTAACCCTGCTCACCGTGACGCTCATCACGGCCGCCATGGCATTCGCCTTCCGGCTCGACCTCGCCGGCACGCCTTCGTTTTGGATCGCCCTCGGCGTCCCCTACTTGGCGCTGGCCGCTTTGGCCCTGCGCAAGCTCTGGCAAGAAGGCGCCCTGCTGGACGTTTTGACCCCGCGCTGGGGCGATTTTTCGCTGGGTTTCGTGACGGCGGCGATTCTGCTGTTCGCCTCCTTCGGCGCGCGCGCGGTGTTGGCGCCGGCCGGTAGCACCCGCCTGGCCTGGCTGTTTCGCATCTACGCCCAAATCGGCGACACCGACGCCGTGCAGCGCTCGGTGATTTATACGGCCGCGCTGCTCCTGATCGTGATTTGTGAAGAGCTGGTGTGGCGCTCCATGGTCCTGGACGAGCTGACCCAGCGCTTCGGCTCGCGCCGCGCCTGGCCACTGGCCGCGTTGTGCTACGGGGTGACGGCGCTGCCCACGCTGTTCACGCTGCGAGATCCAGTGGCCGGCTACAATCCGCTGCTGGTGACGGCTACGTTCGGCTGTGGCCTGGTGTGGAGCTTTCTCGCGTCAATCAAGGGCCGGCTCGTGCCGGTGCTGATCGCGCACGGCGTCTTCACTTATTTCTCGCTCGTGCAGTTCCGCTGGCCCTCTTGACGTGCGAGCCGAGCACCCCTGCCGGTCAAAGCTCACGCGCCACTTCGGCGATCAGCGCGCGCAGCCAGCGCTGACCGGCGTCGCCATGCTGCTGCTCGTGCCACACCTGGCCGATGGTGCCTTTCGGCAGCTTGAGCGGCGGCGGAAATAGCTTGAGGCCGAGCGGGCCGGCGAACACCTCGGCCACCCTCCGGTCCAGCGCCGCCACGAAGTCGGTCTGCGACACCAACACCGGCACGGTCAAAAAATGCGAGACCCGCGCGCCAATGCGGCGTTTCTTGCCCAAGGCCAAGAGCGCCCGATCCACCGAGCCCAAGCTGTCGCTGCGCGCGGAGACCAACACGTGGGACAGTCGTAGGTATTGCGCAAGCGTGAGCTTGTTCTTCACGGTGGGGTGGCGGCGCCGCACCACGCACACGTACTCGTCGTCGAATAGCGGCTGCTCGTAGTGGTGCAGGGGCAGCTTGTCGTAAAAGCCCAGCATCAAGTCGACCTCGCCACGCGCCAGCTCCGGGGGCGCCTCGTGCAAGCCCCAGGGTCGTAGCGCCAACTGCACGCCCGGCGCCTGCTCGCTCAGGCGACGCAACAGCGCCGGCAAAAGCACCAGCTCGACGTAGTCGCTGGTGGCAAGCACGAAGCGGCGGTCGCTCGTGGCCGGGTCGAAGCTGGGCCCGGTGAGCGCGCCTTGGAGCAGCTGCAAGCCCTTGCGAATGGGCTCGGCCAACGCCTTGGCGCGCGCGGTTGGGGTCAAGCCGGTGCGGTGGCGAACGAACAGCGCGTCGTCGAACAGGCTGCGCAGCTGCGCCAACGTGTTGCTCATGGCCGGCTGGGTGACGCCGGCGCGGCGGGCCGCGCGCGTCACGCTCAGCTCCTCGAACAAGGCGTCGAACGCCACCAGCAGGTTCAGGTTCACGGCCCCGATATTCATCGTGGCAATATCTTACATCAACAACATCACTTCGACTATTGGGCGTTCCGGGCGCACCTTCAGCGGGCGAGCAAGGTCGCTCGCCCCAACAAGGTCCAGTCCGATGTTCCCCGAAGCCATTTCCATGCCCAACGCCACCACCCCCACCGAAATCAGCGTCGCCGAGCTGGCCGCGCGCCTCGCGAGCTCCCATCCACCGCTGGTCGCCGAGATTCTGGGCCCGCAGTATTTCGAAAGCGGTCACCTGCCCGGCGCCGTCAACCTGCCCCTGGAAGGCTTCAGCGGAGCCGCAGCGCGCGCCCTACCCGACAAGGCCGCCGACGTCGTCGTCTACTGCGCCAGCTCCACCTGCAAAAACTCCGACATTGCTGCGCGCCAGCTACAGAGCTTGGGCTACCAGAACGTGCGCATCTTCCGGGGAGGCAAAGCCGCCTGGCGCGACGCCGGCCACGCCCTGGTCGCCTAACCTCGTTGCCGGGTCAGGGCGGTCAGCCCGTGAACTTCGACAGCTCTTCTTCCGAGATGTCGAAGTCGCTGAAGACGTTTTGAACGTCGTCGTGATCATCGAGCGCTTCGACGAGGTTCAAGCACACCTCGGCGTCGCGCTCGGTGACCGTCTTCTTGTTCTTGGGCACGAACGCGGCCTTGCTGGACTGAATCGGCAACTTGGCCGCTTCCAACGCCGCCGACACCTTGTCCACGTCGTGCGGCGGCGTGTAGACGGCCCACACTTCGCCCTCGTCGCGGTAGTCCTCCGCGCCGGCTTCCAACGCGGCTTCCATCAATTGCTCTTCGGTAACCTGGCTCTTTTCGAGCGTGATCACGCCGAGACGGTCGAACGCCCACGCCGCCGTACCAGCGCCGGCCATGTTGCCGTTGTGCTTCTCGAAGATCTTGCGAATCTCTGCGGCGGCGCGGTTCCGATTGTCGGTCATGCCTTCGACCAGGAACAGCGTGCCCGCAGGTCCGGTGCCCTCGTACAACACCTCGTCGTAGGCGGCGCCTTCGAGCTCGCCGGTGCCGCGCTGGATGGCGCGCTTGATGTTGTCGGCCGGCATCTGCTGCGCTCGGCAATCTTGCACGGCCTTCCGTAGGCGGGGGTTGGCGTCGACGTCACCGCCGCCGATACGCGCCGCCGTCGTGACCTCGCGGATCAGCTTGGTGAAGACTTTGCCGCGCGCCGCGTCGGTCTTGCCCTTCGTCCGCTTGATGGTTGCCCATTTGGAATGGCCGCTCATGCGGCGCCGTCAGTACCACGACAAGCGCCGAAAATCAGGCGCCTTTGTTGGGTAGGCCGGGCCTGGCAGCCCAGCTGGGCTGCTCGTCCTGGACTGGCACTCTCGCAAAACGCCGCGGAGTTGCGGCATTTGCCGCCACCGCCAGGCCGCCCGGAGCGGCGCGCCGCCCGCCGGGTGCTAGTCTCCCCGGCATGGGACAGGGTCATATGGGCGGAGCTATCAATCATCACAGCGCGGGTGCGGGACCAGCGCCTGGCCTCGCGCGCTATCGGGTCATCGCGCTCTTCGTGCTGACGGCGTTCTTCGTGGCCGTCAAAGCGGTGGGGCACGACTTCTGGGCGGTCGGCTTCGGCTTGGCGGTGCTGGGTCTCATCCTGCTCACGCCGGAGTCGCCCGACCATCCGGAGCCGTGGCGTCAACACGCGCTGCGCGTCGTATCGGCGTGCTTCGTCGTGGTCACGGTGGCGTCTATTTGGACGACGCTGGTGCACTAGGCCGAGACGGGCCGCTCTCCAGGCGCTCTTTGCGCAGGTACGCGATGAGCTGCGGCTCGGCCGCGACCATCGTGTATTCCTGCTCGATGAACGCGGTCAAAGCCGCAAAGTCATCGAGCGGATCGCCGCCCATCTCTTGATGGTACGTCGACCACAAAATCAACGCCGGCGGGTGCCGTTCGAGATCGGCCATGAAATGCCGAGGCACGTCGCCCTTGCGTAGCTCCAGCCGCCCGTAGCCACGATTGCAGGTGTTGGTGTTGACGGTCGTGACCGTGCCGATGGTCTTGTAGACCGGGCCCGGCGCCAAGCGATGGCAGTGCTCGTAAACGCTCCAAGCTTGCCAGCCCCAAGCCAACACCGCGTCGTCCGGCTGCAGCAGCGGCTCCAAACGTCGGCAAATGCTGGCGACCTTGTGATCGTTGGTCACGAAGTACCACTGGAGCCAGAAGCGCTCGTGCAAGCCGGGCAAGGCCACCAGCAAGCCCAACGCCACTGGCAGCGCGCGCAGCAGCTTGAAGTTTCCGCGAGCCTCGAAGCGCGCGAACAGACGCGCCATGAGACCGGTGGGGCGGAAGGCCAGCACCGCCAGCGCCGGCCACAGCTGGGCGTTGTCGTGCGTGAAGAAGCGCAGCGTCATGGTCACGCCGAGCAGCGACGCGCCCAGAAACACCCACGGCACGAAGCCGAGCCGCGAGACGCGCACGTTGAAGCGGCCCGGCAAGATGCCCAGCAGGGCCACTCCCAACATGGCCGGGATCTGATCGGGCAGGCATTGCATACCAATGCCGGCCGCGTTCCAGTAGCCGCCTGCACCCTGCACGACCAGGCCGACGTACTCGCGACCGAACGCCTGGCTCTGGCGCAGCCCCGCGCCCAACACGTCGAGCCTGCCATGCGCCCAGAACGGCACCGCGACCAACAAGGCCGACACCAAGGCGCCGCACAAGCCCCAGGCCGGCAGCGAGAGCGCGCGCACGAAATCGCGCCGCCAGAGCTCACGCAGCCACAGCACCGCGAACAACAGCAACAGCGGCCACGCCGAAGGCTTGATCGCTACCGCCAACAGCGCCAACGCCCCGGCAGAGCTCCAGCACACCGCGTAGTGCCATTCACTGCGAGCCCTGGTCGCGCGAGCCGCCGCCGCCGCCGCCAAAGTGAACGGCAGCGCCATCCAAAACGAGTAGTTGATGTCAGCGTCGTTCGCGATGACCGAAGCGGCGGCGTGCAGGAGGGCGATGCGCTGCCCCCAACGATCGCCGTAGCAGGCCTTGCCCAGGGCCCCGGCCGCCAGCGACGTGAGCGAGCCCCAGATCACGCCGAGCACCCAGACCCCGCGTAGACCGCCCAGCCAAAGCGCGGGGGCCAGCAGCACGAAAGCTCCCGGCGGCTTCACTTCGGACGAGTCCAGATACGGCAGCAGACCGCGCAGCAGCAGCCGCGCGTTGTAGACGATGCCGGTCACGTCCAAGTTGCGAAAGCCGGGATCGATGACTCCGCGGCCGAGCCACAAGGCGTTGAGCACGAAGACGCCCAGCAGCACCTTGCGCCACGAGCCACTCGAGCGGCTGGGGGGATCCGAGTCCAACGAAGCCAAGCGCCTGGCCGGTTACCATGGGTCGTCAGGCGCCGATCCGAAGATGCGCGGGCGCGGACGATTTCTCGTGCGGTGCGGCCTTCTGGCGCGCTTTTTAGGCGGCGCTGAGCTTGCGAACCGGTCGCGCTGCCGATGGCGGCGGAACCGAAGCCTTGGGCAACGCGGTCGCCGAATGGTCGGCCTGGCCCTCCAAGAAGCCGATCAGGCGCTCGCGCAGCTCGTAAAACTGCGGATCGTCCAGCACCGTGTGGCGCTCGCGCGGGCGCGGCAGAGCCACTTCCATGATCTCGCCGACCCGGGCGCGCGGGCCGGAGGTCATCATCACCACGCGATCGGAGAGGAACACCGATTCGTCGACGTCGTGGGTGACGAGCAGCAGCGTCTTTTTGTCCTCGCGCCAGAGTTGCAGCAAGACGTCTTGCAGCTCACAGCGGGTGATGGAGTCGAGCATGCCGAACGGCTCGTCCAAGAGCAGCATGCGCGGTGACAAGGCAAAGGCGCGCGCCAGGCCCACGCGTTGGCGCATGCCCGCCGACAGCTCCGTCGGCCTCTTGTTGAGCGCGTCCCCGAGCCCAACGCGCGAAAGGTAATAGGCGGCCTTTTCTTTGCGCTGGCCGGGCGTGGCCTTGGGCATGGCTTGCTCGAGCCCGATGACGACGTTTTCGAGCGCGGTCATCCAATGAAAGAGGCAAGGCGCCTGAAACACCACGCCGCGGTCGGTACCGGGTTCCGTCACTTCCTTGCCGCCCATGATGACGGTGCCTTCGGTCGCGGTGGTGAGCCCCGCTACGATGGACAGCACCGTCGATTTGCCGCACCCCGAGTGGCCGATCAGGCTGATGATTTCGCCTTCCGCCACCGTGAGGTTGAAGCCCTCGACGACTGGCACCTTGCCCAGCGGCCCCGGAAAGGCCTTGGCCAGGTTCCAAATTTCGAGAAATTTCTTGGGATTCATAGGCTTACCTCGACGATGCTGACAGGCTCACTGGGCGCGGGTGCAGACGCTTTGGTCTCGGGCGGAGGTGCTTCGGCGGCTTCACGCTCGGCGCGGCGCGCCTTGCCCGACTCGAGCAAGTACTCGAGCACCGCCAAGCGAATGGCGCGAAAACGCGGGTCGTGATTGAGCTCTTTTCGGTCCCGCGGACGCTCGATGTCGACCACGGTGGCCGGCCCCAGCGACGCGCGCGGCCCGGCGCCGAGCGGGATGATGCGATCGGAGAGCAAGATGCCTTCGTCCACGTCGTTGGTGATGAGCAGCATGGTCTTGCCGCTCTCTTGGCTGATGCGCTGTAGCTCACCTTGCAGCACGCCGCGCGTCAGCGCGTCGAGCGCACCGAACGGCTCGTCCAACAGCAGCACTTCCGGCTCCATCGCCAGCGCGCGCGCCACCGACACGCGCTGACGCATGCCACCCGACAGCTCGCGCGGACGCTTGCCGGCGGCCGGCCCGAGGTTGACCATCTCCACGAACTTCATGGCGCGCGCCTTGCGCTCCGACGCGGTGAGCTGGGGGAAGACCTGATCCACCGCCAATTGCACGTTTTCGAGCACGCTGAGCCAGGGCAGAAGGGAGTAGTTTTGGAAGACGACGCCGCGCTCGGGGCTCGGCCCCGTCACCACCTTGCCGTCCACCTTGACCTCGCCACGATCGGGCTTGATCAGGCCCGCAAGCAGCGAAACCAGCGTCGTTTTGCCGGCTCCGGAGTAGCCGACGATCGACACCAGCTCCCCCTTCTCGATGGAGAGGTTGACGTCCTCGAGCACGTGGGTGCGCTGCTCGGCGGGCCCATAGCCCTTGCAAACTCCTGAAAGCTCGATGAACGCCATTCACGCCACCTTGAAGCGCCGTTCGACGAGCCCCATCATGCGGTCGAG
>JBEQSW010000438.1:0-21284 GCA_040348565.1 Myxococcales bacterium
AAAGCATGATGGCGCGATTCAAGCGCTGGACCCACGGCTTCGTGGCCAGCATCGACAGTATGATCGTTCAAGTTGAGAACCACGAGGCGCTCGCCACGAGCGCGCTGCGTGAGCTCGAGCAAGGGGTGGCGCGCTCCAAAGTCCAGCTGATGCGCGTCGAGCGCGACGGGCGCGCGCTGAAGCAGGCCTTGAGCGAGGAGCAAGAGGCGAACGTGCGTTGGCGTGAGCGAGCCAAGCGCGAAGAGCAAGAGGCGCGAGCGCTGGAGTGCCTTCGGCGCCACAAGCGCTCGGAGGCGCGGGTCGCCGAGCTAAAGCACAATCAAGCCGAGCACGAGCGCGTCGAGCAGCAACTCAAGCGCGACGTCCAAACCTTGGAGCGACGGCTGATCGAGCTTCGCCAGCAGCGCAACACCATGCGCACTCGCCAAACTCGCGCCGAAGCGTTCAGCGTGGCCCAGGGCCAAGGCGACGTCGAAGCCGGGGAGATTGGGCAGATCTTCGAGCGGTGGGAGTCGCGGGTGGCCGAGACGGAGGTGGCCAGCGGCTGCTTGGTTGCCAGCATCGACGGCTTCGACGAAGAGTTCTTGGACGCGGAAGAGGCGGCCTCGCTGAAGCTCGAGCTGCAGGCGTTGAAGGAGGAAGCGTGATGGAAACTAGGGACAATTCGGGCGCGAATTTGGGAGGCAAGCTCGAAGACGGGGCGCCGTTTCAGCCGCGCTCGGTAGCGCGCTCGTTCGATCCGGACGCTTTGACCAGGGCGTTGCGGATTGCCGGCGCGGCGCTCGTGGTGGCGTCGGCGTCGACCTTCATGCTCCAGCATTGGCAAGGCGGCAACGACTTGATTCGCTATGCGATGCTGGTCGGTCAGTCGCTGCTGTTGGCGGCGGCGGCCTACTTCGTCGGGCTCAGCTTGCGCGAAGGGCGTTCGGCGCGGACGTTCCTGGCGCTGGTGCTCGCGACCATGCCGGTGAGCTTCGCGGTGCTGGGCGGCCTCGTGTACTCCCAGTTTCATTTGGAAGCGACGCAGGTGTTGCCAAGCTATGCCACCTGGATTGCGCCGAGCCCGGTGTCTGCCATCTTGGCGGTGCTGGGCACGCTGATAGTGCTGGTGCCATTGGCGGCGGTTTCGTTCGTAGCGCTGGCGCGCAAGCAGGCGCGAGCGTTGTCAGTGGCGTTCTTCGCCGCCAACCTGCTGGTGCTCGTGCCGGTGCGACAGCCGCTGGTGGTCGCGGTGCTGGCCGGCGTGAGCTTGCTCGGCTTGCTGCGGCTGGAGCTGACGCGCTTTGCCACCAGCCTGCAGCTGGACACCGTGGAGGGCAAGCTGGCGCGGGTGATGCCCTTTGCGGCGCCGGTCATCATGTTGGGCCGGGTTTTTCACCTCTATCACGTGGGGCCGGCGTTCGTGGGCGGCGTACTGGTGATCGCGGCTTCCGCCTTGTGGCTGCTACTTTCGCGTACGGTGGCGCCTTGGAAGCGTGACGTGGGCGCTTGGCTGAGCGCAACCCTGGCCGTTGTTGGCTGGGGCATGTGTTGGAGCGAGCTATCGCTGGGCTCGCACGCGGCGATTGCAGCCATGCTCTTGGGCTTGCCGGCGGCGCTGGCGTTTGCGCTGGCGGCGCAGCGCGCGGACAAGGCTCAGTCCCTGCTGCTGGGGGTGGCGACCGTCACCGGTCTCGTGACGACGCTGTGCGCGTGCGCCATCGACTGGAGCAGCATCGGGGCGGTGGGCTGCATCGTGGTCGGGGTCGCGGTGGCGGTGTGGGGCGCGTCGGTGCGGGCGATCTTCCGCACCATCAGCGGTAGCCTGGTCGCGATCTACGGGCTGGGCGTGCAGGTGTGGCTGGCGACTCACGCCGACAACGTATTGCGTTGGGCGAGCCTGAGCGTCGTCGGCGTGCTCCTGATCGTGGGCTCGGCCTACGTCGAGCGGAACCGTGGACGGATTGCGCGCTTTTGGGAAGAAGCGGCCGCGCGGCGCCTGCGGCACGAGGACGTCGCCGCCTGAGGCTACGGCTGCACGATGTCCCACTTGGGACGATCACAGGTGGTGGCCAGCGCCGCGGCGTCGGCCACCACCGCTTGGTGCTCGCTCTCGCGGCCCTCCAAGAAGTAGACGAAGTCGAGCTGCTGCTCGGGTTTACCCAAATGATCGCGAAAATATCGAGCGATTTCGGTGGGCGGAACCGCGCGCCGGCCCAGCAGCTCCACGTAGGGCACGTTCAGCCCCGGCAACGACGGCGCGCTTTCGTAGGCCTTCACCACCAGCTCCGAGCACACGACCTCGTCGTCGGTGGCAAAATCGAAATTGAAGTCGTAGGGGCGGCCCCAAAAACGCAAAGCGCGTTCGATCGCGAGCGCGCGCAGTCGTGGCGGCACTCGCGGCCGCAGCGCCGCAACGTAGTCGGCGGCGCACGAATGCTCCAGCGAGGCGCTGCCGACCCCTTCACTGACGGCTTCGATGACGCACTGCTCGTGGCCGCCGTGGACACGCTCGGCCAGGCTGGCCCAGGCTTTGGGGTAAGACTCGGCAAAGTGAGCACCGAGGTCGCCGAGGTCGCGCTTGACGTCCGGATCTTCGGCCAACGCTTTCAAGATTTGCGTTTGGGTGCCGACGAACAGCGCGGCGTGCGGCCAGAAGCCGGGCAGCCCGATGTTCGACAGGTACCAGTTGCGGCGCTCCAAAATGATGTCACCCGGCTCCAACTTGGCCTTGAATTCGGCCAGCTGCGCGTCGCTGATCAGTTTGCGATCGGGCTCGGTGACGCGGGTATCGCCGGCCCAGGTGGCGAAGTTCTTCTGCAGCGGAAACCAGCGCTCGAACAGCACGCTTTTGACGACGTCCAGCTTGTTTTCGACGCCGGTGGGGGTGGGGGTGAGCACGCGCGAGCGAGCGCTGTGGCGTAGCGGCTCGAGCTCCTTCAACAGCGGCGTGAGCTCGGCGTCCAGCGTGAGGTGAGCCGAAATCCAGCGCTCGTACCACTCGTTGCCGAGCGGCACGAGCAGCAGATCGCGCGCGCGGCCCAGATGCTGGCGGAGGCCGCTGAAGGTGCGGGCCGGTAGCCCTAGCTGCGGCATGGCTTCGTCGAACAGCACCGGTAAGAGTGGCTTCCGCTCCAGCGCGCCGAGCAGGCGCAGGCCAGCGTCCACCTGCGCACACAGCGCGGTGAAGCTGAGCGCGAACCCGCGCGCGTGCAGCCGCGCGTATTTCAAGTAGTCGAGCCCATACCAGCCGGCGTAGCGGCTCTTCAGCTCATCGATGGCCAAGATGGGCTCGAAGACTTGCCACCAGCGCTCGCGCAATTGCTCGCGCTCGTCGCCCGAAAGCTCGCCGGTTTGGGCGTTGGCCAAGCGCGGCTCGAGCGTTTCGAGCTGGTGGGTGGCGCGGTCGAGCTGCGGTAACAGGCGCTGCAGGCGCTGGGCGTCGGTGGTGGTGGCGGCCAAGACTTTTTCGGGAGGCAGGTTCCACAGCGGGTCGAGGCCGCCGCCTACTCGACGCGCCAACGGGTAGGCCGCCTGTTCCTGCGACGAGGGCCAAAACCACGCGCCCGCCGCGGAGCCAGCCGCTAGCGCCCCGGCGCCCAACACCGCCCGCCGTCTACCGAAGGGAAGAATTGCCACTCTGCACCGGACACTATACACGGGACCGCGGATGACGGGACCGCTCGAAGAGACCGAAGGCACGCGGGTGGTCCGCAGCCGGCAGCGTGTCTTGGCGGCAGCTCGCCGCGCGTTCGCGCGCCTGGAGCACGGAGTCGACCGCGTGGTGTGGGGGCTACGGCGGCGATTCGGGCGGCTCGGTCCGCTGCAAATCGTCACCTACCGGAGCTTTGGCACGGCGGCGCGCGGCGTGGTGCGCGGGCGCGTGCTGGAGGCGTCCGTGCTGGAGCGGTCACTGCCGGCGGACTCGACGTTCCGCAGCGTTCGCCGCATGTTGCGGCGCTTCTTTTCGCGCGAGCTGCCCGACGCGAGCGTGCGCGCGGAGCTGGGTGGCAGCGCCGTTACCGGCATCACCGACGACGAGGGCTATTTCGACCTACCCGTCGTAGCACCGGACGTCGGCACGCCGGGGCACTGGAAGAGCGCCGAAGTGCAGGTGGTCGATGCCAAAGTGCGCGGGCTGGTGCCGGTACGGGCTACCGCCGAAATCTTGATTCCCGGAGCCGAGGCCGAGCTCGGCATCATCAGCGATATCGACGACACGGTGCTGCAAACCCACGTCACGCAGAAGCTGAAGATGATTTGGGTGACGTTGGCGGGCAGCGCCTACACCCGCATGCCCTTCGAGGGCACGAGCGAGCTCTATCATGCGCTCGCCCGGGGTAGCTCCGGCCACGGTCAAAATCCAGTGTTTTACGTCTCGAAGAGCCCCTGGAACCTGTACGACTTCTTGATCGATTTCTTCGACTACCACGAGCTACCACGTGGTCCGTTGCTGCTGCGAGACATCGGATTGCGCGAAGCGCCGCCCATCGACCACAAGTCGGCGGCCGTGCGCGAGCTGCTGGAGACTTACCGGACCTTGCCGTTCGTGTTGATTGGCGACAGCGGCGAGCGCGATCCGGAAATTTACCTGGAGACGGCGGCGCGGTACCCCGGCCGCATCGCCGCCATCTACATTCGCGATCTGGGCGGAAAGAACCGCAAAGACTCGGCCGGCGGCCGCGCGCGAACGCTGTGTGAGCGGGCGCGCGCCCATGGCACGGAAATGCTCTGGATCGAGCACGCCAGCCAGGCCCTGTCGCACGCGCGCTCCCGCGGGCTCGTGGCCGGCGCGCCCTAGGGACACCCCCGTAGCTTACGGTAGCGCCTTCGGGTGGCACCAGTTGCGGCTGTCGCAGTACGGCTCGTAGTGCAGCGTGCAGTTGCCGAGGTAGCTCGCGTTGTACTGGGCGCGGTCGTAGCGCGGCTCAGCTGCCGGAGCCGACGCCCTGCTTTTTCAAGGCGTTGCGGTATTGGGCGGCGACGAGGCCGGTGGCCAGGCGCTGCGGCAACATGCGTGCGAACACGCTGCCGACCCGGTTGGCGAAGCCGGAGATGTGCAGGTACTTGCGCGCGCGGAAAGCTTCCACGCCTTCGCTGGCGGCTTGTGCCACCGGCATCAACCAGCGGCGCAGTGGCGTGAAGCTTTCGCCGGCCGTCATCTCGCTGACCACCCCGCTGGGCGCGTACACCGTGACCGAGACGTTGCGTCCAGCCAGCTCGTGCCAGAGCCCGATGCCGAAATGGACCAAGAACGCCTTGGTGGCCGAGTAGTGCGTTTGGTAGGGCACGGGGTGAATGCCGGCCATGCTCGACACGATCATCAGCCCACCGCCTTGCGCTTCGAGGGCGGGTACGAAGGCGGTGGCCATGCGCACCGTCGCCGTCACGTTGGTATCCAGCATGGTGCGGAAGCTGTCCCACGACAGCTCGGCGTACGCGCCGAAGTGGGTAACCCCTGCGTTCAGGATGGCGCCGTACAGCTGACGGCCCCGGGTGGCCACGTCGATCAAGCGGTCGACGTCCTCGAGCTTCGCGAGGTCGGCGACGCAGACCTCCACCTTCACGCCGGCGCTCTTTTCCAGCTCGGCCTTCAGCTCCAGCAAGCGGTCCTCGCGCCGGGCCGCGATCAGCAGATTGGCGCCGTACGTGACCGCCAAGATCTTCGCCATCTCTCGGCCCAAGCCGGAAGAAGCGCCCGTGACCAGCACCCAGCGACCGCGTAGCACCATCGGATTCATTGCTGGGCGAGGGCCTACCGGGCAGCCCCGGGTTTGTCAAAACCAGCCGGAATTTTCGCCGTAAGCGCGAAGATTTGCGCCGCCTAGTGCCGCCGAAATCCGCAAACGCTTGCCCCGCCCTCGGGAGGTTCGGCCACGGCCCCGCCGATTGGTTAGGTCACTGGACTTGGACGTAGAAGTCGTTCGTTTCGAGCTTGGTGATGGGGCCACTCCAGATTTCGAAGCCGACGGCTACGCTCAGCACCGTGCTGCCGGGCAGATTGATCTTGCGAGTGGCCGCGTCGCGCACGAAATCCATCACGTCCAACTCGACTTCCGGCGAGTCGTGGCCTTCGTTGCGCACGTAGCTGACGCAGGGCTTGCCCCCTACGGTGCCGGACCAGATGTTCCAGCTACCGGGGGCGTTGGTCACGCTCACCGCGTTGGCGGTGCGCGCTCCAGCCGGCTGTTGCCCCGGGGGATCGCGCAGCCACACCATCAGGAACGCGCTGTGCCCGCTGATGTCACTGCTGTTCGAAAGCCAAATGTCGTAGGCGGCGTTGTACTGGCCGGTGTTGCCGTTGGCGTTCCAACGCCAGCCGGTGCGTAAGGACGTGATGCTGGTCAGGGCTTTGGGCAACCCGCACTCGCCCGAGCGCGAATCCGAGTAGACGCCGCAAAATACCGTCGGATACGAGGCCGGCTCGTATTTCATGCCACGGGTGCCCTCCATGCTGTCGACGCTGAAGGAGGTGCCGCTCCAGCTCACCGTCTGCGATTGGAAGCCGGGGCCCCAGCCGTTGGCCATGAAGAAGTAGTTGAGGTCGTCACGCTTCACGTCGCTCTTGGTCCAGCGATCGGACGAGCTGCCGGTGCCGCTCTGCGCGGGCGTGCCGAATAACGTGGGCAAGACGGTACTGGGCGCGGGCGTGTCGCCGGTGTTGCTGGTGGGGGTGCCGGAGCCACTGCCAGCCGTGGACGGCGTGCCGGTGCCGGTGCCGGTGCCGGTATCGGTGTCGTCTTGGTACGAAGAGCCGCTGTCACAAGCGCCCAGCGAGGCGACTAGGGCGAGACCGCCCAGCGACGGAAACAAAGAACCACGCACACGCCCAAGGCGAAACGACGGCATGGCCCCAGAATAGCAACTTCTGGAACCGATTCCAGCTTCAGGCGTCGCGGCCGATGGCCTCGGAAATATTGGACAAGCCTGCAGCGGTGACGCGTTCGGCCAACCCGCGGGCGATGCGGCCGGGCAAGCTGGGGCCGTCGTAAATCAGCGCGGAGTAGACTTGAACCAGCGTGGCGCCGGCGCAAATGCGCTGCCAGGCGTCGTCCGCGGTTTCGATGCCGCCGGCCCCGACCAAGAGCAGGCGATCGCCGACCTTCGCGCGCAAGCGACGCAACACCTGCAAGCTCCGCTCACGCAGCGGAGCGCCGGACAGACCGCCGTTGCCCAACGCCGCCACTTCGGCCGCCGGCGTGGTCAAGCCGGCGCGCCCAATCGTGGTGTTGGTGGCGATGATGCCGTCGATGCCCAGCTCGAGCGCCAGCTCCGCGATCGCATCGATGTCGGCGTCGTGCAAGTCGGGGGCGACCTTGAGCAGGAGCGGCACGGCGCGCCCGGCCGCGGCGCGCTTCAAAGCCTGTTGCACGCCCGTGATGAGCGGCCGGAGCTGTTCGATGGCTTGCAGCTCACGCAGCGACGGCGTGTTGGGCGAGCTCACGTTGATGACCATGTAATCGGCGTGAGGCGCGAGCGCTTCGGTGCTGGTGACGTAGTCGGCGACGGCGGCTTCGTTGGCCGTGACTTTGCTGCGCCCGATGTTGGCGCCGACGACGGCTCGGCGCGGCTTCGCCAAACGGCGCGCGGCGGCGGCGGCCCCGTGGTTGTTGAAGCCCATGCGGTTGAGCAGTGCGCGATCGCGGGGCAAGCGGAACAGGCGCGGGCGTGGGTTGCCCGGTTGCGCGAGCGCGGTCACGGTCCCGACCTCGACGAAGCCGAAACCGAGCGCGCCGAAGGCTTCGAAGACTTCGGCGTCCTTGTCGAGACCCGCGGCGAGGCCGACTGGTGACTTCAGCTCCAGACCCAGCGCGTGCACGTGCAGGCGCGGATCGTCGATGCCGAAGAGGCGGCGTAGGAGCCAAAGCGCCCCCGGCAGGAGCATGAAGCAACGCAGAGAAGTCAGCGTGAGGCGGTGGGCCGTCTCGGCGCTGAGAGAGAAGAGGAGGCGACGGAAGAGGCGGTAGAGCAAAGCGGCGGCGGAACCTAAATGACTGGCCCCGCTACTGCAACCGCGGGCGCGTCCGTCGCAATTGCGGGCCGAAATGGGCGCGAAAACCTTAGCCGGCTCAGCCCTTCACGCACACCACCTGTTTCAGCTCGGCTACGACCTCGACCAAATCTTGCTGCTGGTCCATGACTCGGCCGATGTCTTTGTAGGCTTTGGGCGCCTCGTCGACGACGCCGAGATCCTTGCGGCATTCCACCCCTCGGGTTTGATACGCCAGATCTTTGACCGAGAAGGCTCGGCGCGCTTGCCCGCGGCTCATGCGCCGCCCTGCGCCGTGCGACGCCGAGCTGAACGACTGCACGTTGCCTTTGCCTCGTACGATGAACGACCGGCTGCCCATCGAGCCGGGAATGATGCCCAGCTCGCCGAGACCGGCGCGGATTGCGCCCTTGCGAGTGACGAGCAGGGGCTCGGCATAGTGCACTTCTTCGGCCACGTAGTTGTGGTGGCAACTGACGGCGGGCTCGAAGGTAGTATCCGGCCATTGCTGGAGCAGCAGTTGCTGCAGCCGCTCGAGCATCAGGTCGCGATTGAGCGCCGCGTATTCCTGGGCCCAATACAGCGCGCGCCGGTAGGCGTCGAAGCTCGGAGAATCGGCCAAAAATACGGCCAAGTCCGGCTCCGGCAGCTGGCGGTTGTGCAGCAGCCGCGCGGCGACTTGCATGTGGTGCTCGGCGAGCGTGGCGCCGATGAAGCGACTGCCGGAGTGAAGCATCAGCCAAACCGCGTCGTCGCCGTCCAGGCAAACTTCGATGAAGTGGTTGCCGCCGCCGAGCGTACCCAGTTGCAGCTGCAGGCGCCCCAACAGCTTCTGAACCTGCGCTTCCAAGTCGACGAAGCGTTCGAGCAGGGCGTGGGTGGCGGGACCGAACGTGGCACTTTGCTGCCAGATGGGAGCGGTGTGCTGGCGGCGTCCGACCGGGATGGCCGCTTCGATCGCCAGACGCAAGCGTTTGAGATCGTCGGGCAAGCGCGACGCGGTCAGGCTCGTTTTGACGGCGGCCACGCCGCAACCGATGTCGACGCCGACCGCGGCGGGAGCGATGGCTCCGCGCATGGCAATGACCGAGCCGACCGTGGCGCCGCGCCCGACGTGCACGTCCGGCATGACGGCGACGTGGTGCGCGACCCACGGTAGGCTGGCGATGGCTTTGAGCTGGCGGAGCGCGTCCGATTCGACCTCGTGAGGATTGGCCCACAGTCGAATCGGCACGCGCCCGCCGTTGATGGTACAGGGCATTAGAGGCTGGTTTCTTCGTTGGTAAAGGCGCCAAGCGCGGCCGGATCGTGCCGAAAGCTCAGCTCGGGAGAGCGCTTGAGCGGCAGGGCGTCGCTCAGGCGTGTGCGGAAGTAGGTCGAGGCGCGCCCGAAGGCGGCCTCCGTAGCGCGTAAGCGCGCGTCGTCGGCAGTGGTGGTCGTGGCGTACCAAATGCGGGCTCGCGAGCCGTCGCGAGACAGCTCGACGAGCGTGATGCGGACGCCGTCGAAGCGTTCGTCACCCAGCTCGCCATCGAGGATGGAGTTCAGTTCTTCACGGAACAGCTGTTCGAGCCGAAGCGCGCGAATACCAGCGCTCGGATCGGAGCCGCGCCGCGTTCTGCGGTCACGTCGATTGCCCATGGGGCTCCAATGGCTCGGGCGCACGCGGCGCCCGGGGACCGCCGGCAAAAAGCGCGACGAAGTCCCTAGAATTTCAGTGAATTGTGGGCGCCACGCTTAGGCGGCGACCAGAGAGATGATCACACGGTATGCGGAATTGGATTTCGACATCAGCATCATCTCCCTTCTGGCTATGGCTCCGCGCGGGTGGCGCGAAGGCGTGGCGTAGATTGAGCTTTGCGCTTGGATTTGTCAAGCGCGTCCGAGCCGGCGCGAGTCGATACCTACACTCGGCTCCGCTCCGCTCCGCTCTGCTCCGCGCGCACTCCACGACACGCCACGACTCCGCTATCGTGGAGCCATGCCCGTCTGCGATTTACGCTCCGACACGTTGACTCGGCCGACCCCGGCCATGCGCGCGGCCATGGCCGCGGCCGAGGTGGGAGACGACGTTTACGGCGAAGACCCGTCGGTGCGCGCGCTCGAGCAGCGCGTGGCCGAGCTACTC
This sequence comes from Myxococcales bacterium, assembly GCA_040348565.1. Classification (GTDB taxonomy): domain Bacteria; phylum Myxococcota_A; class Polyangia; order Polyangiales; family Polyangiaceae; genus PMG-095. The sequence continues at coordinate 10,098 of JBEQSW010000438.1, forward strand.
GGCAAAGAGAGCGCGCTGTTCGTGCCGTCAGGCACCATGGGCAACCAGATCGCCCTCTTGGTGCACACGCGGCCGGGCGACGAGGTCATCATTGGCGAAGGCTCGCACTGCGCGTTCTACGAGTCGGGCGCGGCCAGCGCCTGGGCCGGCGTGCAGTTCGCGGTCGCCGGGCGAGGTGGCTTGTTCGACGCCGAGCAGATGCTCGAGGTGGTGAAGCCGCCGCAGTATCACTTTCCGCGCACTCGGCTGGTGGTGCTCGAAAATACCCACAATCGCGCGGGAGGGCGGGTGTTTCCGCAGGCCGACGTACTGAAGATTGCCGACGCGGCCCGCGCTAGTGGCTTGGGGGTGCATTTGGACGGCGCTCGTATTTGGAACGCCAGCGTGGCTTCCGGCCTCGACGTGGCCCAGCTGGCGGCGCCTTTCGATACGCTCAGCGTTTGCTTCTCGAAGGGCTTGGGCGCGCCGGTGGGCTCGGCGTTCGTCGGCTCGCGGGAGCACGTGTTGGCGGCTCGACGGTTCCGCAAGATGCTGGGCGGGGGCATGCGCCAAGCCGGCATTCTGGCGGCGGGTGCGCTGTACGCGCTCGAGCAACATCGGGCTCGCTTGGTCGAAGATCACGCGTCGGCTCGCATTTTCGCCGACGCGCTAAGCGGCGTCGCGGGGGTCGAAGTAGCGCCCGTCGAAACCAACATCGTCGTATTCACGTCCACGGCCGTGGACGCGAGCGAGCTCGGGCGTCGTGCCGCCGAGCGCGGCGTCTTGATGAACGCGACCGGCAAGCACACGCTGCGCGCGGTCACGCACCTCGACGTCGACGCGGGTCAGGTGAGGGAGGCTGCCGCTGCGCTGCGCGAGCTGCTCGCGAGCTGAGACAGGCGCGACGCTCACGATCGGCAACAGCGATACGTTCCAGAGCTGGTCTTTGTGGGGAGGCTGCGGGGGGTGGTGGGCCATGAGAGGTCTCCGTCGGGGGCGCCGTTGAGCGCGTTCACTCTGACGACGTTCCTGCCCGCGCCGGATCGACATCCTTCGGCGTTGGGCGAAGCTTTTTTTTGGCGGCGCCCCGGCCCCGCTACGATTGTTGCGTGAAAATCATGAAACTATTGGCCGGAATCGTCAGCCCAGCCGACGCGGGCAAGCCGTGGCGCGGCTCGGGCCGGGCCGTCACGCCTCCCAGGTTGCCCTTGACGTTGGGGTTGACGAAGCGGTCGTACACATCGCTGTTGAACACTTCTTCCCAATGGCCGCTGCTGGGGAAACCAAGCTGGTAGCTGCCCCAGTCGAAGCTGCTTTCGTTCAGGCTGACGACGACGACCACGTCGTGCCCCGCCCCCGGCACCCAGCGCTGAAACGCCAAGATGCGGTTCTGCTCGTCGACGTGAAAGACGTTCAGCCCGTCGGCGGTGAGCGCCGGCAGCCGCCGCCGCAGCCAGAGCAGATCGCGAGTGAAGCGGTGAAAGTCGACCATGTCGCGATCGGCGCCTTCCACGCCGGCCCACCACAACAAGAGCTCGGGACGGCCTTGCCAGTCGCTCCAGTATTTGTCCTCTAGAAACTCCTGGCCCATGAACAGCATCGGCACGCCGGGCGCGGTGAGCAAGACGCCGCTGGCCACGCGTGCGCGACTGCGCGCGTACCACGAGCGAGAGTCGCTGCCGTCCGCCAGCCGCGCGATACGCGGCTGCTTGTCGAAGTGGTTGGCATCCAACAAATCCTGGTTTTCCAGGCACTGGAAGGTGCTCCAGCGTCCCGGTAGCTGGTGGGTGAAGCGAAGCGCGTCCGCCAAGCCGGAGAGGCCGAGCGCGGTGTCGCAGCCTTGTGCGGCACGCGCCAACACCGCTCGCATGCTTTGTCGCAGCACGTCGCTGTAGCCGACGTCGAAGCCCATGCCGCTGGGCGGCTCGGCGACGCCGCGCCAGGGTTGCGCGCCCCAATACTCGGCGATTTGCACGGCGTCGGGTTTGACGAAGCGCACGGTGCTGCTCAAATCTTGGCAGAAGAACCAGCCCCCGTGCTCGTCCATCACCGTGACTTGGTCGTAGCGCAACCCGTCCAGGTGGTATTCGCCGAGCCAGGCCAGGGCGTTGTCGATCAAGAACTGTCGCACCTCGGGCTTCGCGTAGTCGAAGACGAGCCCCCCGGCGTGGCCTTCGCGCGTGAAATACAAGCTACGCGCATTGTCACCCGGCGCTTGTCGGTCGAAAAAGTACAGCGACTGGTCGTCGAAGCCACCCCCCGCGTGATTGAAGACCACGTCGGCGATCACCGCGATGCCGTACAGGTGACACAAGTCGACGAAGGTCTTCAGTTGATTGACTTGACCGGTAAGCTCGCCGACGGTGAGCGGCGGAGCGCCCTTGGCCTCGAGCAGCCGGTTGACGAGCGCGCAGTAGGGCTCGAGGTCGGCTGCGCGCACCGAGTAGTCCATCTCGGGCGAGAACAGATCGGTGCCGTTGTAGCCCAAGCTGCTCTCGGTCGGGAATTCCTGGAAGGGCAGCGGCATGACCGCGTTGATGCCCAAATCGGCCCAATATTCGATGCGCCCCACCGCATCGAGGAATTTACACACCCGGTGCGGGCGGATGTCGTGGCCCTGCTCGTCTTCCGCGAAGTACACGCCGAAATGAAACTGGTAGACGACCAGCTCGTTGAACGCGGGCGGCGTGAAGGCGGCGTCCCGCCACGGGTAACCGTGGGGGCGGCGGACGACGCAGCCGCAATCCGGGTAGCCGTCGAACGAGAGCTCGCGCGCGTACGGGTCGCGCTTGAAGCCCTCCGAGCCCGCGCCGACCACGTAGAAGCGGTAGATGTCGCCTTCTTTGACGGAGGGAAAGAAGCCACCCCAAAAGCCGTGCGCGTCCCGCACCAGCCGGTGGTTTTCTTGCTTGTGCCAGGGGTGTCCGGCGTGGGGCGGCTTCAGCGCGACGTAGACCGCGCTGGCATTCGGTGCCCAACAGCGAAAGGTGGCGCCACCATTGACCAGGGTCGCCCCGAGCGGCGTACCTTCTTTCAAGTGCTGCTGCGAGGCTGGCATTCGGGCGCGAGACTGACGTTGCGCATCAGCCCCTGCAATAGCGATTTTCGTTCAGCGCGGGATCGCGCCGCCGCCCAGGGCACCGGTGACTACCAGCTCGACCAACGAGCCTACGAATGCGTCGTCGACCGGTTCGCGCTTCCACGCGGTGCGGCTGTGGAGCGGGCCGAGCAGCGCGGCGGCGATGAGATCGGTGTCGCTGCCACGCGGCAGCTCGCGCCGCTTGAAGGCGCGCTCGAAGACGACCTGGGGGATGGCCGGGCGCTCGGCGCGCATGCGCCTGACGATGGCCTGCATCTCCGGATCGGTGTTGGCTACGACCAGCGACTGCATGATGGCGCGCCGCCTGGGCGTGACCATTTGCGCAGCCCAGTGCTTGAGCACCTGCAACAAATCTTCACGTAGCGAGCCCGAGTCGGGCGGCTCCGGGTCGTCGTCCCGCAGTGAAGCGAGGGCCGCGCCCACCAAATCGGCCTTGGCGGGCCAGCGGCGGTAGATGGTGGTCTTGTTGACGCCGGCGCGAAGCGCCACCGCTTCGACTGAAAAGCCCGCGTACCCCTGCGTCGCGAACTCCTCGAGCGTGGCAGACAGCACCTCGCTCACGACCCGCGCGCTGCGGCCGCCCGTGCGCGGCCGTGCTAGCTTGCGCGCGCTGGGCTTGCCGCCGGCGACCCGCTTGGCAACCCTTCGGGTTGATTCGGTTTTTGTCCGCGTTGGCATTTCTTAACGCAACTACTAGTTGCTTTTATAGCTCCGGATGCTAGTTAACGCAACCTGGAGTTGCGTTAAGAAAATCGCGACCCTGTCGTTCGGAAAGAATTGAGTCATGAGCTCGCCCGCGGCCGCCGCCAAACCGTCCCCCTCGTCCCCCTCGCCTGCTCCGGCGTCACCGGTGGCGGCCGTCGCCGCACCCGCCGCTCCCAGTGTGGCCCCGGCCGCGCCCAGCGGTGGCGGCAAGCGCCGCATCATCATGCTGTCGTTGCTCGGTGCGTTCCTGGCCAGCGGCGCCGGTTGGTGGATCATGCACCGGGGGCTCGAGGCCACCGACGACGCGCAGCTGGACGCGGACGTCGTGGCCGTGCCCAGTCGCGCCAGCGGCACCGTGACGGCCGTACACTTCACCGACAACCAGAAGGTCGAAGCCGGCGCGCTCTTGGTCGAGCTGGATGACTCGCAAGCCAAAGCCAAATTGGCCGAAGCCGAGGCCGAGCTGTTGGGGGCCAAAGCGTCCGCCGAAGCCGCGCGCGCCACCGCGGAGCTCGTCGAGCGCAACGCGTCGGCGGGAAAAACCATCGCGCGCGCTTCGCTCGACGGCGCCGCCGTCGCGGTGACGGCCACGTCGGACCAAATTGCGGAAGCCACGGCCAATCTGGCTTCGGCTCGCGCCCAGCGCGACAAGGCCAAGCTCGACTTGGATCGCACGAAGCAGCTGTTCGCGTCGGGAGCCATCGCCAGCGCCCAGATGGAAGCCGCGCAGACCACGTTCGACAGCGCCCAGGCCGTCGTCGACCAGGCCGACGCCCGCATCGTCACCCTGAAGAGCTCGACGTCGCAGGCGCGGGCGCGTGTGAGCGAAGCCTCGGCTCGCTTGGGCCAAGCCAACGAGACCCTGCCGTCGCAGGTGGCGGAAGCCAAGGCCAAGCTGGCCTCGGCGGAGGCGCGCGTGGCCACGGCCGAAGCCATGCGTGATCTGGCCCGGCTCGACCTTTCGTACACCAAGATCCTGGCGCCGCACGCGGGCATCGTGTCCAAGCGCAGCGTGGCCCAGGGCCAGCTGGTGTCGGCCGGGCAATCCGTGGTGATGCTGGTGCCGGACGCACACCAGCGCGGGGCAGTGTGGGTGACCGGTAACTTCAAAGAGACGCAGCTCGCGCACATGCATATCGGCCAGCCGGCGACTCTGACCATCGACGCCTACGGTCGTGAGCTGCACGGCAAAGTCGAGAGCTTCTCGGGTGCGACCGGCGCACGGTTTGCTCTGCTGCCGCCCGACAACGCCACCGGCAACTTCACCAAGGTGGTGCAGCGCGTGCCGGTGCGCGTGAAGCTGGACGAGGTCCCGGCCGATCTCTTGCTCATCCCCGGGCTCTCGGTCGAGCTCACCGTCAACACGCGCTGAGAGAGCTCTGCCATGACTGCGGCGGCAATTCCGATCGCGAGCCCGGTGGTAGCGGACAAGACCCGCCGTTGGCTGATCGCGGTCAGCGTAGCTCTCGGCGCGCTGCTCGAAATCGTCGACACGTCCATCGTCAACGTGGCCATGCCGCAGATGCAGGCGTCGCTGGGCGTGACCTTGGCCGAGGTCGGCTGGGTCATCACCAGCTACGCCATTGCCAACGTGATCATCTTGCCGTTGTCGGCTTGGCTCGGCGACAAGTTCGGTAAAAAGCGCTTCTTCGTGTTCTCGCTGATCGCGTTCGTGGCAGCTTCCATGCTGTGCGGCATGGCGCACTCGCTCGGGATGCTGATCTTCGCGCGCGTGCTGCAGGGATTGTTCGGCGGCGGGCTTTTGTCCAAGGCCCAGGCGTTCTTGTGGGAAACGTTCCCGCCCGAAGAGCGCGGCGCCGCGCAGGCCTTGTTCGGCATCGTGGCCATCGCCGGTCCGGCGATCGGGCCCACCTTGGGCGGCTACATCGTCACCAACCTCGACTGGCGCTGGATCTTCTACGTCAACTTTCCGATCGGGCTGCTCGCCATCTCGATGGCCGTCACCTTCTTGCCCGAAGACGGCCCGAACAAGGCCAAGGGTGGGGTAGATTGGCTGTCGCTGGGCTTGATGGCGACCGGCTTGGGCGCCCTGCAGACGTTTCTGGAAGAGGGCTACAGCGAGAGCTGGTTCGATTCGGCGTTCATCAGCGTGTGCGCGGCTTTGGCCGCGATTTGCCTGGTGTTGTTCGTCGATCGCCAGCTGTCCAGCAAGACGCCAGTCGTGGATCTGCGGGTGCTGCGCCATCGCTCGCTGTGGGCGGGCTGCATCGCGTCTTCGGTGTTGGGCATGGGCCTGTACGGCGCCATGTTCGCGGTGCCCATCTTCGCGCAGGGCATCATGCACTACACGTCGCAGCAGACCGGCATGCTGATGCTGCCAGGCGCGTTGGCCTCCGCATTTGCCATGCCGGTGATGGCCAGGCTGCTGAAGACCTTCGAGCCCCGCGTGCTCATTGCGGGCGGCTCGGTGATGGTGATCTTGTCGTTGTGGTTGCTGGCCGGCATGAACCCGCAGACCAACGAGGCGGAGTTGTTCTGGCCCCTCATCATCCGCGGTTTTGGCTCCGTGATGATGTTCTTGCCCATGAGCATGGCCACGTTCGGGACCGTACCGGTGAAAGACGTGTCCGCCGCGACCGGCATCTACAACCTGTCGCGCCAGCTCGGCGGCAGCATCGGCATTGCGGTGCTGACGACCCTATTGTCGTCGCGCTCTGCTTTCCACCGCTCGGTGATCATCGAAAAGCTGGGCATGAGCGACGTGGCGACCGCCGAGCGCCTGCGGGCCTTGACCGCAGGCTTCATGGCCAAAGGCTTCGACGCGGCGTCGGCCAAGCAGCAGGCGCTGGTGGTGCTGGACGGAACCGTGAACGTGCAAGCGTCGGTCATGTCCTTCGCCGACTCTTTCTGGCTCGTGGCGCTCGTCTTCTTGGTGACGATGCCGCTCATCTTGCTCTTGGGTAAGGTGAAGCCGGGCATGAAGCCCGGCGCCGCCGCAGACGCCCACTGAATCGGGGCTCATGTTAGCCTCGGGGCTTGGCCGATGGCTGACCCCGGGCAAGAGAGCGAAAGCGGTCCTGACGCCGACGAGGCGGAAGGAGAGCTGTGGGGCGGCCGCATTCAGGTGCGCGGCGAGGTCGGTCGCGGCGCCATGGGGCAGGTGCTGCTCGGCTTCGACACCAAGCTGCGGCGCGAGATGGCGCTCAAGGTTACCCACCTGCCGCGCGGCGAAATCCCGCGCCAGCTGCTGGCCCGCTTCGTCGAAGAAGCGCAAGTCAATGCCCAGCTCGAGCACCCCAACATCGTCCCCGTGCACGACTTGGGCCTCGACCCCAGCGGCCGCGCTTACTTCTCGATGAAGCTAGTGCGTGGCAGATCGCTGGAAGACATCCTGACCGCGCGCCTCAACGGCGACGAGGCCACGTTGGCGGCGTTCGGCCTGCGCCGCTTGCTCGATGTTTTTCTGCAGGTGTGCCTGGCCATGGAATACGCGCACGCGCGCGGGGTCATTCACCGCGACCTGAAGCCGGCCAACGTCATGATCGGCGACTTCGGTGAGGTCGCGGTCATGGATTGGGGCGTGGCCAAACTGAAGGAAATTGCCGCTGGCGTGAGCACGGAAGCCGAGGCGCTGGCCGCCGAGCACGAATTCATCGACAGCCTCGACGCCGGTCCCGTCAGCGCGCCGGGCCCCGTCACCTCGGTGCGAGCTCAGACCAAAGCCTGGCAAACGCACGACGGAGTGGTGCTGGGGACCCCGCACTACATGTCGCCCGAGCAAGCCCGTGGCCTCGCCGTGGACGACCGCAGCGATCTCTACAGCTTGGGCACCATGCTGTACGAAATCTTGTGCGGGCAGGTGCCGTTCGATCACGAAGATCCGGCGGTGGTGGTGCGCCGGGTGATCTTGGAAAACCCCAAGCCGCCATCGGCGCACGATCCGAGCGTGCCGTCGGCGCTCGAGACGCTGGTCATGCGGCTGCTGGCGAAAGAGCCACAAGAACGCGGTTTGCCCTTGGCCGACGTGCGCGCGCACATCCAAAACTACATCGACGGCATCGCGCGCGACTATCGCGGCGAGTCGCTGTGGAGCAGCGTGGCCTGGAGCGCGGGCGCGGTGCTGCTGTTCGCGTTTTTGGTTTGGTACTTGACCGGGCAGTCGATCGCGACGGTGCTGGCGGTGGGACCGCCGGCGGTGCTCAACGCGGTGGGCTGGTTCTTGCTCGTGCTGGCCGCCGGCTATCCGCTGTGGGCCGCCTCCACGGCCTTCCGCGTCAGCCGCCGGCAGGTCGACCCGTTTCGTGAGCCGAACGCGCAAGAGCTGTTCGTCTCCGGCTATCTTGCCCATCGCACCTTTTCGGCGGCCCTGGCCCCGCTTTTTCAGCTGGTTTTCATCGTCGAGCTGGTGACGCTGGCGGTCATTTCTGGCACGCGCGGCGGCGGTCGCTCGCACGAAATCGTCACCCAGCTGATGCAGCAGATGCGCGCCGAATGGTCCGAGGCGCTGATCGTCGTGCTGGTCTTTCAGTTTGCTTACCTGGTGCTCCTGGCCAGTGAGGCGCGCTTCGCGCGGCGTATCGATCGCTGTGAGCTGTTGGTGCGGCGGGCTCCCTGGGAATCGGTATGGCCGGTCTTCCTGTTGGCGGTGCTGTTGGCCAGCGTCATCACCACCGACGTTTTGGCGCTGACCCTGGGGGCCAAACAGGCGGCCGTTTCCACCCTCATCTGGCGCGAGCTGTTTCAGGTACCGACGCGTCCCTTCGAAATCGTCAAGACGCTCGTCTTCCAGGGCACTTTTTTGCTCGGCCTCGCCGGTACGACGCTGGTCGCCGCGTTTCCGCTGACGGAGCTGCTGGCCGCGTCGCGCGCCGTGTTCCACGCCGCCGACGAAGCGTCGGTCTCCACTCGCGCCAACTACTTCTTGCGCTCCATCGCCGCCATTCGCGTGGCGCGCGGCGTCTGGCTCTACGGCGGCGCCATGATCGGCACGCTCACGGCCATGCGCATCTTGTCGGACGATCAGGCGCATCCACTGCTCGAGAAGCTGGTGTACATCGTGGGCCCTTCGCTGATCGGCTTTGCCGGATATTCGGCGCTGCGCCGGCGGCTGAATGGCTTCTTGCAGCAAGCGCCTGCCGTACGGCGGCTGGTCAACGCCCGTACCGAGGCGGCGTTGGTCGAGCAGCGCAGGGCCAATCTGACGGTGCTCGAGCATGTGCCGTGGCGGCTCCCGCTCGGCCAAATCGCGGTGCCGCTTTTGTGCATCGCGGCCTACTTGCTGTGGACGGGCAGCGGGCTACAGCGCGCGGGCCTGCATCAGCTCATCCCCGTCACCACCAAAGACTGGCTGGTGGTGTTGCCGTACGTGCTCTTGGTCCCGACGCTGCTCGGACGCGACTCGGTACAAAAGTGGCGCCTGCGCAAAGCCGAGCGCTGACAGGCGCGCGGCTTCGGCTAGTCTTCTGCCATGGATGAGGAGTTGGGGCAGATTCAGGCATTCCGGCGGCTGTCGCCGCTGCTGGCCACGAGCGGGCAGCCCGAGCCTTCGGGCATTGCCGCGATTGGCCGCGCAGGCTTCAAGCAGCTGATCAATCTTGCGACCTTTCAGTCGCCGGGAGCGCTGGCGGACGAAGCGACGTTGGCGGCGCAGGCCGGCCTCCGCTACCTGCATTTGCCCATCGACTTCGAAGCCCCGGAGCTCGAGCAAGCGGCGCGGCTATTCGAGGCGCTCGACGCGGCCGCGGATGAGCCGGTCTTCGTCCACTGCGCCAAAAACATGCGGGTTTCGGCGCTGCTTTCGGCTCATCGCATGGTGCGGGGCGGCGTGCCGTGCCGTGTCGCCCGCGCCGACTTGCACGCCATTTGGCAGCCCAATCAAGTGTGGCGCAGCTTCGTCGCCAACGCCGCCCTGAATGCCTTGCCGCGGCCAGTGCGTTGGGAGACCGAACGGCTCGTGCTACGCGACGCCCAGCTGTCCGACGTCGACGACGTCCACGAGTACGCCTCCGATCCCGCCGTGGTGCGCCATATGTTTTGGGGCCCCAACGACCTCGAGCGGACCCGTCAGGTCCTGGCCGCGCGCGTCGCCGAGCAAGCCGACCCGGCGCGCCGTGCGTTCGAGCTGATGATCGTCGAGAAGGCGAGTGGACGAGTCGTCGGGGGCGCGGGTCTGCGGGTCGCCGAAAAGAGAGCGCTCGAAGCCGACCTTGGCTACGTGCTGTCGCGCGCAAAATGGGGTCAAGGCATCGTGCCCGAGGCGTGCGCAAAGTTGCTGGAGGTCGCGTTCGGTTGGCTAGGCTTGCACCGCGTCTGGGCCAGCACCGACTCGGAGAACCAGGCTTCGCAGCGCGTGCTCGAAAAGCTGGGCATGCGCCGGGAGGCTCATTTCGTGCAAGATCAGTGGGTCAAGGGCCGCTACCGCGACACCCTTGTCTACGCGCTCACGGAAGCGGAGTATTGGTCCCGCTGAGCCCATGAGCACCGATCCCCTCAAAGATCGCTTCGACGGCGTGGACCACGATGGCGACGGAGCCATCGACGAAGCCGAGTTCTCGCTGCTGCTCGACGCGCTCGGCGCAGGTTACAGCAGCCCGCAGGTGCACGCCGCGTTCACCGACATCGACCGCGACCAGAGCGGCCGCATCGAGCTCGAAGAGTTCCGCAAGTGGTGGACGACCGACTGACGCCGCTCGCCGCACCTCTTGGGCTGCCAATCCGCAGCCCGAATCGCAGAAGCTTCTGTAGTGGATCCAGGCCACCTCGGGCGCTCGAGATTTTTTCACAGGGAGGACGGGAGGACGGGAGGGCGAGCAGAGGCGAGAATTTTGGGGTAAGCGCTGCCGCCAGCGAGTCTGCAGCAGCGTCGCGGGCTAACCCCCTCCGGCTTCCTTTCGAGGGAAGTATTTTTGGTTTTGGTCCCCCAAAAACAAAAATGCGTTCTCGCTTCCCGCCGCCTCCCGTCCTCCCGTCCTCCCTGTGAAATCCCCGAGGCTCTCGACGCGACCCGCCAGGACGGCAGCAGCCCGAAGCGCTCGCGCGGGGTGGCCTGGTGACGCCACGGTGGTTTCTGCAAGGGATCTGCGGCGTGGCAGCCAAGATGCATGGGCTCCGTGGTGGGGGGGCGGTTGCAGATGGTCAATCTGCGGCCGCCGAAGCGAGCTTCCGCTAGAGCAGGGCTTCCATCACGCCCTCACAAGCGGGGCATTTGTCGGGCACTTCGCCGCAGGAATAGTTCTGGTCGAGGCAGTCCGTGCACTCGTCTAGCTGTTTTCTGAGCTTGTTGTCGTCGGCTTTGTCTTCGCAGCGATCGCTGCAGCGACCTACGTCGAGCTTGCCGTCTACGCAGGTCTGCATTTCTTCGCACAGTTGATCGCAGTCGATGGCTTCACCGATTTTGGCGCAGCCGCCCAGCGTGCTGAGCAGAGTCAAGGCGGTAGCAAAGA
>JBEQSW010000430.1:0-3574 GCA_040348565.1 Myxococcales bacterium
CGTCCTTCGGCAGCAGGCCCGACTCGGGCTTCTTCGCTGCCAGGTAGTGCATGATGGCCCTCGATTCGGTGAGCACCAAGTCGCCGTCGACCAACGTAGGCACGGCGCCGTTGGGGTTGAGCGCCAAGTACGGCGGCTGCTTGTGCTCGCCTTTGGAAAAATCCAGGGTGATCTCTTCGAGCTCCGTCTGGAGCACGGCCGCCGTGATTCGGACACGGCGCACGTTCGGGGACAGCGGAGTCATGTAGAGCTTCATTGCTTGCCTCGTTCGGTATTTCTAGACGCGACCTGCGCCCGCACCATGTCGCCCGCGGCGGGGCGATTTCTACACGACGTCCTATTTCCCGAGCGCCCGTTGCCTGGCCAGGAGCCAGCGCCGAACGCCCGCATCTTCGGCCAGACCAGCCGCGCGATCGTAGGCCTGGCGAGCGTCGTCCAGTCTGCCGAGGCGCTCCAACAGGTGCGCGCGAGCCGACCAGTAAGGCTGGTAGTCCTCTGGTGCCGTCGACTCGATGGCGTCGAGCAGCTCGAGCCCGCGCGCCGGCCCCTCCGTCTTCGACAACGCGACCGCGTGCGCTACCCGGACCCCGAGGGTAGGCGTGAGCTGAACGAGGGTCTGATAGAGCAGGGAAACCGCGGCGTCATCCGGCACTCCTGAACGCCGAGCATTGACGTGCGCCGATTGAATGGCGGACTCGAGCTGAAAGGGCCCGACGCGTCCGAGGCGAACGGCCTCCATCAGGAGTGCCTCGGCTTCGGCGATGCGCTCCCAATCCCAGCGGGACGGATCTTGCTCCGTGAGTGGAATGTACCCTCCGTCCTCGCCCCTGCGCGCCTTGGACCGCGCCTCGGCATACAGCATCAGGGCCAAGAGCCCACGCGCTTCGGGTTCACCTGGCAGCAATTGAACCGTCAGTCGTGCAAGCCAGATCGCTTCCTCCGTGAGCCCCCGCGAAGCCGCAGCCTGCCCAGCAACGTCATCCCAACCGCTGCCATAAGCCGCATAGATGGCCTCCAGCACCGCGGCCGCCCGCTCAGGTAGCTCCTCCACGGGGACGTCGAAGGGGATGCGGGCGGCGCGGATCTTGGTCTTGGCGCGCCACAACCGTTGGCCCATCGTCTTCGGGGCGACGCGCAACGCGGTGGCGATGCGTGCCGCGTCCAAACCGAGCACCGTCTGCAGCATGAGTGGCGTCCGCACCGCCAGGTCTATCGCCGGATGGGCGCACACGAACAGCAAACGCAAACGCTCGTCTCCGAAGTAATCTCCCTCCGCCGTATCGTCGAGGCCGACCAGCAACGGCGCATGTTTGTCATGGCGTGAACGCCGACGCGCCGCGTCCACCAACCGGCGGCTCGCCGCCGTGAGCAACCAGGCCTCCGGATTCTGCGGCACCCCCTCGAACGGCCACTGGGTCACCGCCGCAAGAAAAGCTTCTGCCAGCGCGTCTTCAGCGCCGGCAAGATCGCCGGTCCGAACCACTACGAGAGACAGCAGTCGCCCGTACGACGCGCGCGCCGCCAGCTCCGCAGGATGCATCGTCACTTGGGTTGTTCGAGCGCGGGGCGAATCTCGACGACTCCCCCGTAGGCGGTCGATGGGCAACGGGCCGCCCACTCGAGCGCCTTGTCGAGATCGGCAACGTCGATCAGGAAAAATCCGGCCAATTGCTCCTTCGTGTCGGCGAAGGGACCGTCCTGAATCTGGCGCTCGCCGCCGACGAGCCGGAACGTGGTCGCAGTGGTCGCGGCATCTTGAAGACCAGAACCGCCGACCGCCACCCCGGAATCGTAAATCGCCTTGATATAGGCCTGGTAGGCGGCCTGGTACTCAGGGTCGCCACGCCCCTGCACCCCGGCTTCGGTTTCATAGACGAGCATCGCATATCGCATGAGGAGACCTGTGACGGTTGTCGCTCCATTGTCGCGCCGGTGAAGGACGTTTCTACAGGCGCCCTCAAAAAAGTGAGCCCGCAGCGATTTTCGGGAGCTAGCTCGGCAATTGGTCGAGCCGGATGAAGGCGGGGCGAGCCTGGATGCGACGGCACCAGGCGGAGATGGCGGGATAGGGCTGCAGGTCGAATCCGCCTTCGGGTGCGCGGTGGATGTAAGCGAATAGGCAGATGTCCGCGATCGAGAACGCGCCACCGACGAGGTAGTCGCCGTGGCCCAGTTGCTGCTCCAGCACGGCGAGCGCGCGCTTTCCTTCCGACCACCAGGCTTCAAATTCTTCGGGACGAGTCGGCACCGCATCCGGATAGAGCAGTCGGAACCGGGCTCGCGAGATGACGCCGTCTACGTGAGTCTGCTCGAAGCACATCCATTGTAGGACGCGCGTCCGAAGCAGCGGCTCCGTTGGCAGCAACCGCGTTCCCTCCGCCAGATGAAACAAGATGGCCGTGCTCTCGCACAGGCAGGTGCCATCTTCGAGCTCGAGGACGGGAATTTCCCCGGCTGGGTTCTTGGCCAGGAACCAAGCCTCATGCGTTTCCCCGCGCAGAATGTTCATCTCTCGATAGACATAGGCCCGCTCGAGCTCGCGAAGAGTCAGCCGTACCTTGTAGCCGTTGCCGGAGTCGAGAAAGTCGTACAGCGTGAGCATGTCCCGCTGCGGCTTTTACCTCGGCTGCGCGCGCCGGACCAGTGACGGGAAAACGGCCGTCACGGTGCTTTGAACGGGCCGCTGCCGAAGTCGGCGCCGACGGCCACGCACCAGATGCCGACCCAATCCAGATCGGCTAGCGTCTTGTCGGCGGGCAGGGTGACGCGCCAGGTCTCTTTGCTGAAGGTCCGCCCGACGAGGTTGGGACCCATGGTGAAGGCGGGCCTGAAGCTCGAGTCTTTGGAGCCGTAGACGCGCACGTCGATGCCGTTGCCGTCATAGGAAAAGTCGTGGAGCTCGAGCGTGCAGTCGTCGACCATGGTGATAAGGCCGCTCACTTGGCCCTCGCCGGTGTTGACGCCCAAGTCGGCGGTCCAACCCACGCGCGGGTTGGTCTTGCCGCAATCGCTGCTGCCGCCACCACCACCAGTCTCCTCGTTCACATTGCCGCCGCCGCCTGTGCCAGAGGTCGTGGGCGCGGCCGGCGCGGTAATGAACGCCACCAGATCGCGCACGTCGTCGTCGCTGAGTCGATCTTTCGCCCAGAACGGCATCACGCCGCCGGTGAGCCCCGAATACACGGCGCTTCTTGGCGACCCGCTCATGCGAATGCGACCGGCAATGTACTCCGGCAGTCGCGTGGAGCCGGCAATCTTTGGTCCACGGATCGACCCGAGCCCATCCGTGCCGTGGCAAACGACGCAGCTCTGGTTGAAGGTGGAGCGGCCGCGCTCGACGTCTCCGCCCGTCACGTCGGCGGGCGGGGCCACGATTTCGTAGCTGAGATCGGGGGCGGCGCCGCTGGGCGCCTGCGAGTCGAGGAACGAGCGCAGCGCCACGAAGCGAGGGTCGGACGCTGGCCAAGCCGGTGCGACCATCCATTCGGTGACGCAACTGTTGACGGCATCCAAAAACGTGGCGGCCTTGCCGTTCTTCCACTGGCTACGTCGCGTCGCGTCGCCGATAGGATGC
>JBEQSW010000450.1:0-6939 GCA_040348565.1 Myxococcales bacterium
CAGAACAGCACGTTGCCCGAAGCGTCCTTGATGCCCACCACGTTGGGGCAAGCGTCCAAAACGCGCAGCAGCGTGTCGACCGATAGATCGACGATGTGGCGCCCGGGGACGTTGTACACCACCACCGGCCCCGAGACGGCCTTGGCGATCTCGGTCAGGTGGCGGAACAGGCCCTCTTGCGACGGCTTGTTGTAGTAGGGCATCACGATCATCACGCCGTCGGCCCCGGCTTCGAACGCAGCCTTGGATGTCTCGATGCTCTTCTTGGTGTTGAACGAGCCAGTGCCCGCCAGCACCGGCACGCGCCCCTTCGCGAAGCGCACGGTGCGCGCGATGAGCTCGCGTTGCTCGGCGTCGGTCAACGTTGGCGACTCGCCGGTCGTGCCGCAGGGCACGAGCCCGTTGATGCCGCCGTCGATCTGCTGGGCCAGAAGCTTCTCGTATGCCTCGAAGTCGATGCTCGAACCGTCAGCAGAAAACGGCGTCACCAGCGCCGTGTAAACACCTTGAAGCAGAAGCGGCATGGCGGACGTTTGTCGCGTTAACGCACCGGATGCAAGGACGTACGCGGCAAAAGGTGCGCCTTTCGGGCCAGAACCACCGCCAAAACCGGCAAATGCTGGAAAAAATCTGGCGGCGGTCGGCTCTTGACCGCGCTTGGGCCGTCGGTACTATGAAAAGCCCCTCGTCTCATGGCGTCCATATTTCCCGGTAGGCGGACCGCCATCTCGATCCCGTCCGAGCGCCCGCAGGCCGCGGGCCCCCCCTGCCTCGTCATCATCTCGGGTGAAGACATGGGGCGGCGTTTCGAGCTGGGCACCCAAGAAGTGTCGATCGGCCGCGCCGACACCTGCACCATTTGCGTCAACACCGACCAGGTGAGCCGCAAGCACGCCACCGTGCAGGCCATCTTGGGAAAGTACTACTTGGTGGACCTGCGCTCCACGAACGGCACGTTCGTGAACGAGCAGAAGGTCGAACGCGCCAAGCTGCTCGACGGCGACCAGATCCGCGTCGGCAAGACGGTGCTCAAGTACACCGAGAGCCACGTGGAGCAGCGCTACTTCGAGCACGCCTTCAACCTGGCGAGCATGGACGCGCTGACCTCCGCCTTCAACAAGCGCTACTTCGACGAAACTTTCGGCAAAGAAGTGCTGCGCGCGCAGCAAACCGCCACGCCGCTGTCGCTCGTGCTGTTCGATATCGATCACTTCAAGAAGATCAACGACGGCTTCGGGCACCCTGCCGGCGACGCCGTGCTCAAGAACGTGTCGAGCGCCGTATCGGCGCAGCTGCGTGAAGGCGACGCTCTGTTCCGCGTCGGTGGCGAAGAGTTCGCGCTGCTCTTGTCCGCCACCCCGCGCGACATGGCCGTGCTGGCGGCCGAAGCCGTGCGTCAGATGATCGAGTCGTTGGTGACCGATTTCATGGGCACTCGCATTACCGCGACGCTGAGCTTGGGCGTCGCCCAGCTCGGCCCCGCGGAAGCGCCGGCCGCCCTCTATCAGCGCGCCGACGAGCTTTTGTATGCCGCCAAGCGCGGCGGCCGCAACCGCGTCGCGGTGTAGCCGCTCGACGGAACGAGACGAAGCGCGCCGCGGCGGCGTGCTCGTAGCGCCAACAGGGCAAGAGCAAGGAGGCCCGCGGGGGCGCCAATGGGGGAGCGTTGACCGACGGTTCGACACCCGCAGGCACTCGACGTGCGAGGAGGGTACGACGACGGCTCAACCGCGCCGCCGTTTTCGGCGCCACCGCCGTCGTTGACGGGGTTTTCACTCTGACTCATGCCGCCAACGTTGGCGCGTGCTCCCCCGTTGGTTTCGCCGCCGTCAGTCGGGCCTCCGCCGGATGACACCGCTGCACCAGCCGCGGCGGCCTCACCAGCCGAAGCCGCACCCGCGGCGCCCGCGGCACCCGCTCCGCCGCCGTCGCCACCCGTCCCCGTGAGCGGCGGCACGTAGTCGTCTTGAACCTCCACGACTTGCCACCCGAGCCTGCGAGTCCACGAACCCGACGAGCGAACCTCGTGAGTAAAAGCAACCAGCAGCAATTGTTGGAAAGGTTCGGACAAATCGAAATCCTGCCCCTCCACGAATCCTCCTTCGATGAGCTGGCCACCTGGCTCAGCCCAAACCAGCTCAATCGAAGCGAGGGGCGCGGGGCCCGCAAGTCCGGTAATCGCCAAACGGCCAACCGAGACCAAAGGCAGGACTCGAGAGCGACTGGCCAAGACTTCCGTCGTTGGACCTTGCGACCAGCGGTATCCCAGGCCGTCGCGATTTGCCCAGGAGGTGAGCCAGTCTTCGCTCGTCGCGGTAATCGCTGCCCGCTGCACGAAATACGGCTCGCCAACGACCACGGTGTCCGGCTGAACGGCCCCCACGTCACCACTCGCCGGCAGCAAAGCACTGACCAACTCCTGTTCATCGCGCAGCCAAGTCACTCCATAGGAACCACCATCCGCCGCGGCGGCGATATCACAATGGGTCGCGTTGCCAAGCTCGACGTCCCCCAGCGATCCTCCGTGCTGCTCGTAGCGCCGGGCGTGAACGAGCACACCAGAAGCTTCAGCCGTACACCAGAGCGCGAGCCAGCCATCAGACGACCCTGTGATCACCGTCCCCAAGCCAGAGCTCGGGCTTTCCACCGGCGATACTTCGAGCTCGTCCGACAGATGAAGAAGGAGGCTGTTTCCCGAGCGCACGGCAGACACCAGCCAGCCGTTGGGCCCTCGCCTCACGTCGGCGACACCCGTCTGCGCGTCCGAGTAGATCACGAACGGCTCGCCCGAGGGTGATCCGGACGCGTCGACGAGCTGGCCTCGAATGCTCATTTGAGGAGCAGCGGAAAGCTCGTCTTCCCCCCATGCCACCAGCCAACCGTCCTTGGCTGGTGCCACATGGGGGGCATTGACGCCGCCGCTGCGTACGGACACGACGCTCGTGCCCCCGGCGGTGATTGTGTCGGTGAGCTTGAGCGCGGAGCAGAGCACAGAAGGCCGCACCAGGAGCGCGTCGCCGGCGGTCGAGCTAACGAGACCGAGATCGAATCCCCCCAGGCTCACCGAATAGTCCGGGGCCACAGGGGTGAACTGAGGCGACAGGAGCTGCACTCTGCCAACCAGGGACTGGCAGCCGCCGCATCCGGGGTCGCTATTGCGGTCGACGTACGAAACCGCGTACCCGTTGGCGATGGCGACGAGCGTTGGATTGTAAAAGGTGTGCTGCGCCGGCGGAAATAGGGCCCCCACGTCTGCCACCGACGCGTCGAAGCCGACACTGGTGAAGCCAAGCTGACTCGGCGTCTGCCAGGCGATCAAGAAGCCATCCGGCGCCGCAATCTCGGAGAAAACGAAGCGAGGCTCGGCGAACGTGACCGCGCTTCCTTCGATGGGTTGCGCGTCCGCGCCGATTTGAACGAGCTCCGTGTCACTCAAAGCGGCCAGCCACACCCCGTCGGAGTAACCGAGCTTTGGCTCACCGCCTCCCGTGCGCGCTAGCTCCGCGCCCTGCACGAGCTGATCGTCAGGCGTGATGAGCCAGGCGTTGCACGTCGACCGACAGACGAGCGCGAGCGTACCAAGCTCGCCGGCCGAGATGGTGCCGAAGGGGATGCTATTGACCTTCTCGATCTCTTTCGCCGCCGTCAGGATCGCGCCCTGCTTGGTGACCCGCGCGAAATAGTAATGGTAAAAGAGCGGATCCGCATCGACCTCCGTCCACGACACGATGAAGGCGTTGCCATCGAAGACGACCTTGGGTCGATCCACCGGCGTCGCAGTAACCCTGACGTCGAACGCAGGCCCAACGGGAACGCCGTCGGCGCCGACCCGGCGAGCAACGACCGCGTCGGCGGTCCCGTTTTGGTAGTCCAAATACACGACGAGCCCTTCGGCACCGTCGAACGCGACCACGGGCGTCATTCCGAAGCTCGGTACCTCGTTCGTGGGGGCATCGTAGTCAACGGGGTCCGAGAGCTTCAGCGACGGCGACGCCCAGAGCCGCGGCGCGCCTAGGACCACTACCCAGGCGCAGAGCAGAGTCACCCAGACTCGAAATGCGGATCGCGCTTGCAACACCCGCCGCTACGGTAGCACGCAAGGAACTTGCGTCCCCGGCGTCGTCCTCAGCGGGGCGGCTGCACCAAGCAGCAGCCGAGCGAGCAGTACGTGCCCAGGGCGCACGTCGGCAGACCGGGGCCGCAGACCTGCTCGCCACCGTCGCAGGTGTAGCTGGGGCCGCCGCCGGTGGCCGCGCCGCCAGTCGCCGCGCCGCCGGTGCCGGAGCTGGCGCCGCCCGCGCCGGTCGGCATGCAGTCGTCGGGCAAATCGGCCACCGTCTTGCCGGGGCAAAGCTCGCAATGGCCACAAGTGTTGCCACAGGTGTCGCTCTTCACGCAGCGGGGACAGGCATCGGTGTCGCCCACCTTGTCGAGCGAGCAGGTCGCGGACGTTTCGATGTCCACCGTGTCGCCGCTCGGCAGCTGCACGGTGCAGCAACCGAAGCAGTCGCAGCCGTTGGGCGTGAGCGGCGCGCAGAATTTGACGCAAGCGTCGGTGAGCTTGCAGTCCTTGTCGTCTGCCGGCAGATCACCGGTGAGGCAACCGGTGGCGTAGCGACAGTTGTCGTCACCTGCGCCCGAGTTGCCGTCGAAAAAGCAGTCTTGCCACTTGGGATCGCGGTTGTCGCCGGGGATGCCGGTGGCGAACGTGCCCTCGTCGTTGTCGGAGGGGCCGGTGCATTCGGGGTCGAACCCGTCGATCAAGCCGTCGCCGTCGTTGTCCTTGCCGTCGCTGCAAGCGGACGTGCCGGTGGCGGGCACGCCACCGCCGCCGACCAAGCTGCCGCCGAGACCGTTGAGCGAACCGCCGCTGGCGGTGGTGGCTCCCGTCCCGTCGCCGCCGACGCCCAAGCCATCACCCCCGAGGTTAAGAGCACCGGCCGCGGCCGTAGCGCCGGTGCTGGAGCTCGCTCCCGTGCCGTCGTTGCCGACGTCGCTGCTAGACCCACATGCCCACACGAGGGAAAGTGGCAAAACCAGGGCTAGGCACGTCTTTGATAGGTTCTTCATGGGGTTTCCTGCCGAGACCTGTCAGTGGGCCCCGGCAGGTTCCTTTTATGAATGGGTCACTGCCAAGTGCAGCCCGA
Organism: Myxococcales bacterium; assembly: GCA_040348565.1. Taxonomy (GTDB): domain Bacteria; phylum Myxococcota_A; class Polyangia; order Polyangiales; family Polyangiaceae; genus PMG-095. The sequence goes on from JBEQSW010000450.1 coordinate 5,148, forward strand.
GTGCAAAGCGCAGCTGAGCTCGTCGAACGTATCGCATGCAGTCGGGGTGCCGCCGCAGGGGATCCACTCGCAGCCGTCGTCACAGGCGATAGCGGTCAGTCTATCCGCGCAAGCGGTGGGCGTCCCGCTGCAACTTGCCCCGTTATTGCAGCCCTGAGCTTGGGCGCAGGTCTGAGTACTGAGATGAGTTGCACAAGCGTCGGGCGCTCCACCGCATTTAGTAGCTGCTGGCGCGCAACCAGCCTCCGTCGAGCAAGCGACTTCACTCAGCGAAGCGCATGCCGGAGGAGTACCTTTGCAGCTCGGAACCGGGACGTTGACGTCGCCACCAGCACCGGCAGCGCCTGCTGCGGCGGGAGCACCTGCAGAACCAGGTGCACCGCCCACAAGGGGCGCGCCTGCCATCGAGGTCATGTCGCCACCGGCGCTCGTGTCGCCACCGGCACCCGTATCGCCGCCAACGGCGGGATTGCCGCCAACCGCGGTAGAATCACCACCCATCGCGGCGGACGTCGCGCCGGCCATGCCGTTGCCACCGACAGCCATGGTGGTGCCCGCGGTAGCGTCGGTGCCCGCGGTCGAGCTCTTCCCGGCGGTCGAGTTGCTACCGCTCATGCCGCCGCTGCTCGAAGCACCGGCCGTGCCGCCGCTTCCGGAGCCACCGCCGACCGAGCCTTCGTCGTCCGAGCCGCAGGCCCAGACGCTCAAACCAAGAACCATGGAGACCGTAACTAATTTGAAGCTTGCCCTCATGCCGGAGTGAGTGGCTGGCGTCGCTGAAGATTTATGAGCCGAAGCGAGGACGCGCGAAGCGTCGAGCACCATAACCTTGCGCGCTTTTCCCCACTCTCAAGCAGGCGTTCGCGCCAACTTGCTATGTGCAAACCCACAACGTTTTACACGTCACTACTTCCCTTCCTGGCTGCGCTCGTCGGCTGCGCCGGCAACGGCGGGGTCGAAGCCCAACCCACCGAGTCGACGTCGACGTCGACGCCAGGGCCGACGACCCAGTGCTCGGGCGACGCCACGTCGATCCGCGACAACGTGTTCAAGACGTCGTGCGCGGGCGCGGGTTGTCACGGGTCACAAAGCCCGGCGGCCGGGCTCAATCTCGTCGACGCCCTGCCCGACCAGCTGATGGGCAAGAGCTCGGCGCTCTGCAGTGGCTGGTCGCTGATCGTCCCCGGCAGTCCGGAGAAATCGTTCCTGTATCAGAAGCTGGTGGCGAACAAGCCGGCGTGCGGCGACGTGATGCCGCTTGGCAGTCACTTGCCCACTGCTACCAGCCAATGCGTCGCCGATTGGATCCAGAGCATGGCCGTCGGCGGCAGCTGCGAGACGTGCGGCGGCAACGAATGCGTCGCCCTTGCCTCCGACCCGCAGCATTGTGGCGCTTGCAACAACGCTTGTCCGACCGGTGTCGGTTGTGACAACGGGGCCTGCGTCTGCGCGAACGGGGGGCAGGCCTGCGGCGGCGTTTGCGTGCAAACCGCGACGGACGCAAAGAACTGCGGCAAATGTGGCAATGTTTGCGGCGCCGGCTCGACTTGCGAAAACGGACAATGCACGTGCCCGGCGGGCCTCGACTCGTGCGGTGGCACGTGTGTCGATTTCCAGTCCGACGCCCAGGCTTGTGGCGCCTGCGGCAAGGCCTGCGCCGCCAAAGAAGTCTGCTTGAAAGGCCAGTGCTCGGCGGGTTGCGGCAGCCTCACGCAATGCGGTTCGAGTTGCGTCGATACTCAGACCAGCCAACTGAGCTGCGGAGGCTGTGACAAGGCTTGTCCGGCGGGTT
>JBEQSW010000501.1:0-12298 GCA_040348565.1 Myxococcales bacterium
CTCGGGCTCGTCACGCCGACGTAGAGCCGCCCGCGCGCTGACCTGATCCGCTACGCCCTTCGTTGCGGCTGGCTGCGCGACACCTGAAGCGCAGTAGCCGGCGGCCGCGTGCGATGTTCGGGGCCAAGCTTTCGTCCGTCGACGTCGGCGTCGCACGCCGTCAAGCCCACGGCCTGGCTCAATTGGCGCCGGTGGCCAGGCGCGCCACCGCGGCCATGAGATCGTCTGGATCTACGGGCTTTCCCAGGTGCGCCGAGAAGCCCATGCTGAGCGCGCGCTCGCGGTCTTCGATGCGGGTGTAGGCGGTCAAAGCAATCGCCCGGACGTGCTGGTAAGCCTGGTTCTGCCGCACCCGCGTCATGAACGTGTAGCCGTCTTGTTCCGGCATTCCAACGTCACTCACGATCACGTGGGGACGGAAGCGCTCGAGCGCAGCCAGGCCGGCCGAGGCAGAGTCGGCGGTGGCCACTACCGCGCCGGCTTGTCGCAGCACGAGCTCGAGCAAGTCGCGCGCGTCGCGCTCGTCGTCGAGCACCAGCACCCGTACTCCCTCCAGGTTGACTCGCGGAGCAGTGCCGGGCGTCACACGTCCGGCACTGGGCAGCTCGGTCGCTTGGCTCACGCTGGCGGTGGTGGCGCGAATCGGCAGCACCAAAGTGAACGTCGAGCCGCGCCCCGGTCCCTCGCTGTGCACCGACACGCGGCCGCCGTGCAGCTCGACGATGTGCCGCACGATGGCCAGGCCCAGGCCGAGACCGCCGTAGCGTCGAGTGGTCGAGCCGTCGGCCTGCTTGAAGCGCTCGAATACGTACGGCAAGAAATCGGCCTCGATGCCGCGCCCCTCGTCGATGACGGACAGCCCCAGCTGCGACCCTGCTTGAGAAATCTTCACCTCGACACGGCCGCCGCTGTCGCTGAATTTGACGGCGTTGGACAGCAAATTCCACAGCACTTGCAACAAGCGCTCGCTGTCGCCGACCAGCACGAGCGGCTCGCTGGGTCGCTCGAAGTGCAGGCTGATGTTGCGGGCGCTGGCCGACGGGCGCACCACCTCGATGGCTTCGACGACGGCGTTGACCAGATTGACGGAGCGCAGCTCGAGCCGCAGCTTGCCAGTGATGATGCGCGAGACATCCAAGATGTCTTCGATCAGCTTGCTCTGGACCTTGGCGTTGCGAAAAATCACGTCGACGCCCTTGGCGATCGACGCTTCGTCGCTGCGCGTCTTCAGCACGGATGACCAACCCAGAATCGCGTTCAACGGCGTGCGCAGCTCGTGCGAGACGGTAGCCAAGAATTCGTCTTTGAGGCGCCCCGCAGTTTCGGCGGCTTGCACGGCCGCCGCGGCCGTCTTCACCGCTTCCTGGGCGCGTCGATACAAGGTGGCATTCTCGATGAAAGCGCCCACGCGCCGACCCAGCTCGGTCACGACCGCCAAGTCTTGCTCGTCGTAGCGGCGCCCGCCCTCCGCGCTGATCAACGACAAAGTTCCCAACACCCGACCTTGGACGCTGATGGGCGCGAACATGAGCGAGCGCATTCCCGCCGCTTGAAGCTCGCCCAGATGCTCTTCGTCGCGCGCCGACGCGGCCAATGCCTGCGGGTCGATCTGCGCATGCAGGCTGGGCTTGCCGGTGCGCAGCACGGACCAAACTCCGCCCGCCGCCTGTGGATTCGGGGGATATTTGGCCTGAAACTCCAGTGCCCGTTGCTTCTTGGCCGGATCGGCGTGCGCCACGGCAACGTTGCGCAGCGTCTCTCCGTCCAGCAAGTGAATCGCGCACCAGTCACACAGACCGGGCACGAGCAGATCCGCGAGGGTGGACAGCGTAGCCTCGTAGTCGAGGGACTTGGAGAGCGCGATGGTGGCGTCGTTGAGGTAGCGCTCGTGCTCTTCACGCTGCCGGTCGCGCGTCACGTCGTGCCAAATGTTGATGGCCATCTCGGGCTGGCCCTGCGCGTCGAACACGCCGCTCGAGCGAATCATCGACCACCATTCGCGTCCACTGTCCAGGTCGCGAATCTTGATCAACGCCTCCGCTTGGCGCTCGCCGGCCAGCACCCGCCGTCCCGGCAACGCGTGCGGGGGAAACGGCGCGCCGCGCTCGTCGAACATTTCGTAGCGGTGGACGATCGCTCCGGGGTCGATGCTGAGCAGCTCGTCACGTGAGCCCACGCCGATCTGACGTGCAGCGGCGCTGTTGGCGAACAACAGCTTGCCGTTCCTATCCTGCACCGTCAGTCCATCGGCGACGCCCTCGAACACGGCGTCCAATTGACTGCTGAGGGAGCGAAAGCGCTCCCGCTCCTGTTCCGCTCGCGCCTCCCCCGCCTCCGCCACCAGGCGAGCCGTGCGCTGCCGCTCGAGCTCGCGCGCGGTCTCTTCGGCGCGCTTTTGCTGGCTCAAATCTCGAGTGATTTTGGCAAAGCCGAATAGATTGCCGGACGCGTCGTGCAACGGCGTGAGCACGACGTTCGCCCAGAAATGCGTGCCATCGGCGCGAACCCGAATCGCTTCTTCTTCGAAGCGACCTTCAGTTGCCGCAATCGCCAATTCCCTCTGCGGTCGCCCGGCAGCGCGGTCTTCGGGCGTGAAGAAAGCCGAGAAACTACGGCCGAGGATCTGCGGCCCGGTGTAACCCTTGATCTTTTGCGCGCCCGAATTCCAGGTTGTGATGATGCCCTGCGGGTCCAGCATGTAGATCGCGTAATCGGCGACGCCGTCGACCAACAAGCGAAAGCGCTCTTCGGATCGGCGTAGCTCTTCTTGGGCGTCGCGGCGCTCGCTGAGATCGCGCGTGACTTTGGCGAAAGCGCGCGGCGTTCCGCTGGCGTCTCGCAGCAGCGTGATGGTGACGAAGGCCCAGAAGCGCGAGCCGTCCCGGCGAATGCGCCACCCCTCGTCCTCGACTCGGCCATCCCGCAGGGCGATCTCGAGCTCTCGCTGTGGCTTTCCGGCGGCGACGTCTTCAGCGGGGTAGAAGGTCGAGAAGTGGCGGCCGATGATTTCGTTTGCCGTGTAGAATTTGATCTTCTCGGCGCCACGGTTCCAGGTCGTGACGCGTCCGCCCAGATCGAGGACGAACATGGCGTAGTCTTCGACCTGCTCGATCAGGGCTTGGTACTCGCTCCACGGAAATTCGCTGGCTGCGGCCGGTTCTGTCACTGCCACGCAAGCCTAATCCATGGCCTCGGTCGGCCGCGCGTCCCGGCTTGTCGAGGGCGCGCCAGGGGTTTATTGGCCCGGTCTTGCCTGCGGTGGAGGCGACTTTGTCTCACTGCGGCCTTTTCGCCACTGTTTGGAGCGCTCGGGGAGCGTCTCGCTCGCTCAGTCCGTGCCGCGCGTCCGGCACACGTTTTGCTCCTGCGGGCGCCGGCGCTCGTCACACCCGAGCGCCCGAGGAGACATCGATGAGTGTTCGTCTTGGCGCGCTGGTTTGTCTTATGGGGTTGGCGGCGTGCTCGCATGAGTCCGTCACGATCGTCAAAACCCCCAGCACCCTAGCCCCGTTTTCGCCAGTCCCCAGCCCGTCAGTCCCATCGCCGGTCGCTCAGCAAGTCACGGCTTCGGAAGCCAGTGAGACGCTCGGGCCGGCCCGCACCCGTCGCCCGTACGACGGCGATGGCAGCCGTGACACCGACCCCGCCCAGCGCGAGCGAATTCGCCGTTTGTCGATGGCCGACGGGTCGCTCTAACCCTCGGGAAAGTTGGCTGGCGATGCCTCGCGCAGCATGGTCAGCCCCTCCACCGCCAAGCGCACGAAGAGCGGCCCGAGCAGCAGGCCGCCCGCGCCGAACACGGCAATGCCGCCCAACATGGCGATGAACAGCAACAGCCCGTGCAGGCGCAGCTGCCCGTAGCGGGCCAGCACCGGGTGCATCACGTTGTCGACCACGGACACGACGCAACCGATCGCGAGCATCGCGGCCGCGGCGCCGGGCCGGCCCACCAGCAAGAGCCCTAGCGACACCGGCGCCCACACCAGCCCCGAGCCCACGCTGGGGATCAACGACGCGAAGATGGTGACGAGCCCGAGCACTAGCGCCTGCGGCACCCCACACACGAAGTAGCCGACGGTCGCGACGGCACCTTGCAGCAGCGCCGTGAGCCCTACGCCGACCAGCATGCCGCGCCCGACCTCGTCGAAGACGCTGGTCAGGCGATGAAACTGACCGCGCGGCAACGGCGCGTGCACCAGCAGCCATTCGTGGAGTTGGGGCCCCTCCAACAGCAAGGTGTAGAAGACCGAAACGAAGGTCACGACGCCGAGCGTTGCCACCGTGGCCGCACCAAACAGCGTCTGAGCCAGGCTGAGGGCGCTCTTGCCGTGCTGCTGCGCCAGCTCCAGCCACTGCCGAGCACCCAACTTATGCAGGTCGAGGGAGGGGCCTCCGGCATCCGAAGCCAACAAACGCAAGGCGTCGGGGCCGCTCTTCGAGCTGAGCAGCCGTTGCCCGAGCTCCAGCGCGGCGCCGGAAAGCGAGAGCGTCACGAACACGACCGGCACCAAGAAGACGATCACGAGCAGCACCGTGAGCAAAGCGGCGGCACCGCGCCGGCGATGTATCCGTTTGGCGAGCAGGCGGAACAGGGGGCGCGCGATCACCGCAAGCCAAGCCGCCAGCACGATTGGCACCCAAAAGGGTTGCAACGTCACGACCGCCGCGGCGCACAGCGCCAGCACGATCCAACGCAGGGGTCGTGAGCCGAGTGAACCTGGGAGCGCAGGAGAACGCCGCGGTGACGAGTCACCGAGCGACAAGCTGGAAGCCATACTACGCGCTCAGCAGAATCCATGCCGCCGCCCATCGTGCACAGCCGGTGCAGAAGCTCTGGCATGGTCGCTGCATTGTCGTCCTGCATGGTGCGGTTGCCACCCGGCACGACGGCAACGGTGCCCCGGGCGTGACGAAATCGTCGACGCGATAAGGTGAAGGACGGCAAATGGCGCGAGCAATTTGGACCGGGACGTTGGGCTTCGGATTGGTACAAATCCCCGTTGGGCTGCACGTCGCCGAAGACGCGGTCGAGCTCGAAATGACGATGCTCGATAAGCGTGACTTTTCGCCGATCGGCTACGAGCGCATCAACAAGAAGACCGGCAAAGAAGTAAAATGGGAAAACATCGTCAAAGGCCACGAGCACGCCAAGGGCGAGTTCGTAATCTTGAGCGACGACGATTTTCGCGAGGCCAACGTGGAAGCTACGCGGCAGATCGACATCCTGGATTTCGTCGACTTCTCGGAAATCGATCCGCGCTACATCGATCGCCCCTACTATTTGGCGCCGCTGAAGGCCGGGAAGAAGTCGTACGCGCTGCTGCGTGAGGTGCTGAAGCGCACGGGCAAAGCCGGCGTGGGCAAGGTCGTGATTCGGACCCGCCAGCATTTGGCCGCTGTCGTCGCGCGGGACAAGGCGCTGTTGTTGGTGCTGCTGCGCTTCGCGGACGAGCTACGCGACGAGCAGGAGCTAGACTTGCCCGCCACTAGCCTGAAGACGCTGGGTATCACCCCCAAAGAGCTGGCGATGGCCGAGCGGCTCGTCTCGGGGATGGTGGACGAGTTTCAGCCCAAGAAGTACCGCGACGACTACCGGCGCGATTTACTCAAGCTGATCCAACGCAAGGTCAAAGCGGGCGAGGTCAATACGTTGCCTGACAGCAAGCCCAAGTCAAAGCCCGCACCGGCGCCCAAGGTCATCGACTTGGCCGAGCTGTTGGCGAAGAGCGTGGCCGCCAAGAAGGCGGGCCCGCACAAAAAGTCCGCCTAGGCATGAGCTCGTCTTCCCCATGAAAGCGCTCGCCAAGTACCGACAAATGCGCAATTTCGCGCGCACCCAAGAGCCGTCGGGCGAAAGCCCCCGCAGCAAAAAGGTGTCGCGTGCGGCGCCGGCGCTGAAATTCGTGGTGCAAGAGCACGCCGCGCGTCACCTGCACTACGACTTCCGGCTCGAGCTCGATGGAGTCTTGCTCAGCTGGGCCGTGCCCAAGGGTCCGAGCCTCGATCCCAAGGTCAAGCGCCTGGCCGTCGAGGTGGAGCCGCACCCGCTCGAATATGGCAAGTTCGAGGGCACGATCCCTAAAGGCGAATACGGCGCTGGCACGGTCGTGGTTTGGGACAATGGCACGTGGACTCCCGAAGGCGATCCGCGCCAAGGCTTGGCAAACGGACACCTTCGCTTCTCTCTCCACGGTAAGCGCTTGAACGGCGGCTGGCACTTGGTGCGCACGCACGGCAAGGCCGGCGAAGGCGCCAAGGCCGACGGGAAATCTTGGCTGCTGTTCAAGTCACGCGACGACGCGAGCGAAGCTGAAGTCGCGATCGAGCCGAAGGCGAAGCCAAACGCGAAGGCGAAGCCAAACGCGAAGGCGGAGGCGAAGCTCAACGCACCCCCCGAAAAGCTGCCCAAAACCGTCGCGCCCGAGCTTGCCACGTTGGTCGATGCCGCTCCCGAAGGCGAAGCGTGGCTGCACGAAATCAAGCTGGACGGCTACCGCATCCTGGCGCGTGTCGACAAAGGCAAAGTCACGCTGCTCACGCGCAGCGGCAAAGACTGGACAGAACGCATGCCCAGCCTACGCGACGCGCTCACGCATCTGCCCGGCCAAGCGCTGCTCGACGGAGAGCTGGTCGCGCTGAACGAGCGAGGCGTGAGTGACTTTCAGCTGCTGCAGAACTCACTGCGCGAGGGCAAAGAGGCGAATCTCGTTTATTTTGCCTTCGATTTGCTGCATCGGGACGGTCGCGCCGTCGCCCAACTGCCGTTGCTCGAGCGGAAAGCGGCGCTAGAGCAGCTGTTGGAGCAAAACCAGCGCGCCCTGGGCGAGCACGTTCGGCTGAGCGCGCACGTTCTGGGTAGTGGCCCACAATTCTTCGCGCAAGCGGGCAAGTTGGGGCTCGAAGGCATCGTTTCCAAACGGGCAGCCTCGGAGTACCGCGCCGGCCGTGGTCGCGATTGGCTGAAGGTCAAGTGCGATCAGCGCCAAGAGCTGACCATCGTGGGTTACACCGACCCGGCTGGCAGCCGCAGCCATTTCGGAGCCCTGCTGTTGGGAGCGAAGCGAGACGGCGAGCTGCGCTACGCGGGTCGCGTCGGCACCGGCTTCAGCGAGACCTCGCTGAAAGAGCTGTCCGAGCGGCTGCGGCCGTTGGCGGCGAGCAAACCGGCGGTCGTGAACCCACCTCGCGGTGCGGACGCGCGGGGCGTCCACTGGGTGAAGCCCAAGTTGGTGGCCGAGGTCCGTTTCACGGAGCTGACCAGCGACGGACTTTTGCGCCACCCCACCTTCCAGGGGCTGCGAGACGACAAGCCCGCCCGCGAGGTGAAGATGGAGACGGCCACGCACGTCGAGACCGGGCCCGCGCACGGATACGCGGTCACGCACCCGGACAAGGTGCTCTACCCGGAGCAGGGCATCACCAAGCAAGAGCTGCTCGAGTACTACGCCTTGGTCTCCGAGCGCATGCTGCCGCACGTCGCCAATCGGCCGTTGACGCTGGTGCGGTGTCCAAACGGCTGCGGAAAACCCTGCTTCTTTCAAAAGCATCCGGGGGCCGGCACCCCGCCCGGGCTTCGCTCGGTGGCCATTCGCGAGAAGGAGGGCAAGAACCCGTACAGCGTGATCGACGACGCCGTGGGCTTGTTCGGCCTCGTGCAGCTGGGTGCGCTCGAAATCCATACTTGGGGCTCTCGTGCCGATGACTTCGAGCATCCGGACATTCTGGTCTTCGATCTAGATCCCGACCCTACCGTGGAATACTCGGCGGTCATTTCCGGCGCGCAGACGCTGCGCAAGATCTTCGAACAGGCCAAGCTGGAAAGCTTCGTCAAGACCACTGGCGGCAAGGGCCTCCACGTTTGCATCCCGATCGCGCCGGACTTGGACTGGAACCAGGCTAAGGATTTCACGAAGCGCATCAGCGAAGCGCTGGCCGCCGACGCGCCGTCCCTGTACTTGGCCACGGCTTCGAAAGCCCAGCGTCGCGGCAAAACGTTCATCGACTATCTGCGCAATGGACGAGGCGCGACCTTCGTGGCTCCGTATTCGACCCGGGCCCGAGACAACGCGCCGGTTGCGACACCACTCGAGTGGGACGAGCTTTCGCCGAAACTACCACCCGATCACTTCACGGTGCGCAACGTGGCAGAGCGTCTCGCCAAGCTGAAGAGCGATCCCTTCGCGCGGCTGACGCAATTGAAGCAGCACCTGCGTCCGAGGGTCGCCTGACTGGAAAATGTCCACTTTTCCGTTGATTCGGCCCAGAAACACGGCACGCTTTGCGGGTGCTGCGCGAGGTGGTCGCTTCGTCGAGCTTGAAGTCGATCGGCTACGACCGAAAGACGCACACCCTCGAGGTCGAGTTTACGAACGGCGGTGTCTACCGCTACGACGACGTGCCGCTCGAGCTCTGGACCGAGCTGCGACACTCGCCCTCCAAGGGCAAGTGCTTTCAAGAGAAGATTCGCGACCAGTTCCCTACCACGCGCGTGTAGACTGACCCATGAGCACCCTCATCCTCCTGATCGTCGTGCTGGTGGTTCTGGCACTGGCCCTGTATCTGATCGACCTGCTGCCAATCCCCAACAGCACCATCAAACGCATCATCCAAGCGCTGTGCGTGCTGATCGCGCTCCTCTTCATCTTGGATCGCACCGGTATCTACCGGACCGGCTTCATGCACTGACCCGCCGTCCCGCAATCCTGGTGGCTCCGGCGGGTCGTTGGCCGCATGGGCTCAGGTTGCGGGGTCGTGACAGCAAGCTTCGATGTTGTGCCCGTCCGGATCGTGCACGAAAGCACCGTAATAGTTGGGGTGGTAGTGCGGGCGCAGGCCGGGGGGGCCATTGTCTTTACCGCCGGCGGCGATGGCCGCAGCATAAAAGGCGTCGACCGCGGCGCGGTTGTCGGCGCGAAACGCCAGGTGAACGCGCGGGGTTTGCGGCGTGCCCTGGTGCAGCCAAAAATCGGGCTTGGGCGGCACCCCCATGCCGAGCACGATTGCTCCGCCCGTGAACTCGATCGGCACTTCCATCAGCACTTTGTAGCCAAGAGGAGCCAAAGCGGCCTCGTAGAACTTCCGGCTGTTGGCCGCGTCGCTGACGTCGAATCCGGTGTGATCGATCATGATTTCCCCTCTATCACACGAAGTCCGCTCGTGGTTCGCCAGCCGAAAGCTCGGCGGCAAGTTGCGGCGACACCGGCTCTAGCCGGCCAGCAGCTTCGAAAGCTCGCCCGAGTCGACCAGCCGCTTGAGATCGCGAAAGCCGCCGATGAACGTGCGCTTCACGAAGATCATCGGAAACGTCGGCCAGCCCGTCCACATTTTGAGGCCGAGACGCAACCGCCACTGGCTCAGGTAGCTGCCCAGACCCAAATATTCGTAACGGATGCCCTGTTCGTCCAAGAGCCGCCGCGCACGCCCCGGAAACGGGTTCATGCTCATACCGACGATGACCACGTCGTGCTGTTGGATCAGCTGTTCGACGCGGGCAATCAGCTCGGCTTGGTAGCCTGCAAGCTGACCCGCGATGGCTGGGTGAACACGGGTGGGGTCGAAGGTGACACGGGCGGCCGAGGGCATGAGCGCTGTCCTAGTGCTCCAAGCGGTGCCGTGGCTAGTGGCTCGACACACTTCTTCACCCGCCTGCTCAGCACGGGCCGGATGAGCTAGGTTGAGCCGATGTCGGTGGACCCGGAGAGCTTCGACCTATTCGTGATTGGCGCGGGCTCCGGCGGCGTTCGGGCCGCGCGCATCGCCGCCAGCCTGGGAGCCAAGGTCGCGGTTTGCGAAGCGGGGGCCATCGGCGGCACCTGCGTCAACGTCGGCTGTATTCCGAAAAAGCTGATGGTAATGGGCGCGCACTTTGCCGACGAGCTGCGCGACGCCGCCGGCTTCGGGTGGCAAGTCACGCCCGCAACTCACGATTTTTCGCAGCTGATGCAAAACAAGGATCGCGAGATCGCGCGGCTGAACGGCGTTTACCAGCGCCTGTTGGAGGCGCGCGGCGTGCGCATCTTGCGTGGGCACGGACGCCTGCTCGCCCCGGGCGTCGTGGAAGTGCAGGCTCAGGACGGCCCAGCGACGAGCTTCCGGGCCAAGCACGTGCTGTGCGCGGTCGGCGGTCACCCGGTGCGACCATCGTTCCCCGGCGCCGAGCACGTGCTGGTGTCGGACGACGTGTTTCGGCTGCGCGCGTTGCCCAAGCGCCTGCTCGTGATCGGCGGTGGCTACATCGCCGTCGAGCTCGGCTGCGTTTTTCACGGCTTCGGCTCGGAAGTGACGCTGGTCCATCGCGGGCGCGTTTTTTTGAACGGCTTCGACGGAGACGTGCGCGCGCACCTCGACCGCGAGCTGAGGAAGCGCGGGCTCGACCTGCGCTTTCGCCGGCACGTCACGCGCGTCGAGCGGCTCGATGCGGAAACGCTGCGCGCCACCTTCGACGACGGCGACACCCTGGAAGTCGACGCCATTTTGGCCGCCATCGGCCGGCAGCCGAACACGCAGGGCCTCGGGTTGGAAGGAGTTGGCGTGCGCACCGACGAGCGCGGCGCCATCTTGGTCGATTCCAGCTTCCGCACCTCGGTCCCCGGCATCTACGCGGTCGGCGACGCCATCGATCGGATTGCACTCACGCCCGTCGCGCTGGCGGAAGGCATGCTGGTAGCCACGAACCTGTTCGGCGGCGGTACGCTGCAAGCCGACTACGAATGCGTGCCGTCCGCGGTGTTTTCGAACCCACCCGTCGGTAGCGTCGGCCTGACCGAAGAAGAGGCGCGCGCCGAGCGCGGCGCCATCGACGTCTACAAGTCGACGTTTACGCCGCTCAAGCAAACGCTGGCCGGCGGTGGCGACAAGACCATGATGAAGCTGGTCGTCGAGCACGCGACCGGCCGCGTGCTCGGCGTGCACATGGTCGGCGCCGACGCCGCCGAGATCGTGCAGGGCTTCGCGGTGGCGCTGAAATGCGGCGCGACCAAGACCCAATTCGACGCCACGCTGGGCATTCACCCGACCGCCGCCGAAGAGCTGGTCACCCTGCGCGAAGCCAGCGCCGAACCCACCCACGAAGTCGTGACCATCCACGAAGATCCGCCGAAATTCCGTCGAATCGTGCACCACCGTTGGGAAGACGGCGGCGGTGCGGGCACGTGATGCAAAGCCAACTGCTCGCGCCGTGCTGGCAAGGCATGCGCTTCAATCTGCGGCCGGCCCTGGTGCTGCAAGCCTTCGCGCTCGCCATCGTCTGCGGCTACTTCTGGTCGGTGCCGGTGAAGGACGCGCTCGACGTGGTGGGGGCGCTGAAGCTTCGCTACGGCTACGCCTACTCGGCGGTCGCGACGTGTCTGTTCGGGGGCCTCGTGCCGTACGCGGTGTTGTCGTTCGCCGGGCGCATTCCGCGCGAGCGGCGCCTGGCCGAGCTCGGGTTCTACGCGCTGCTTTGGTTTTGGAAAGGCATGGAAGTCGATGCGCTGTATCGAGCTCAGGCGGTGTGGTTCGGCGAGGGCTCGGGGGTGGCCACCATCGCTCTGAAAACCATCGTCGATCAGTTTGGCTACGTGCCGCTTTGGGCAGCGCCATCGCAGGTGCTGCTATTCACCTGGAAAGATGCGGGCTTTTCACGGGTCGGAACGCGCGCGGCTTTTCAGCGGCAAGGCTTCGGGCAGCGCGTTCTGGTGGTCGTGTTCTCCACCTGGGTAGTGTGGATCCCGGCCGTCGCCATCATCTACTCCTTGCCGTCGGCGCTACAGGTGCCGCTGTTCAATCTGGTGCTGTGCTTCTGGTGCTTGCTGATGAGCTTCATCAGCCGCTCGTCCTAGTCAACGCACGCTGATGGGCGCGATCGCCAGCCGCGAGTCGCGGGTGGCGATCGCCCACTTGAAGTCGGGGTCGTAGTTGATGCTCTCGGGCTCGGCGCCTTCGGCAAACGGAAAGCTGAGCTTCAAGCTGTCGACGTCGATGAACGCGGTGCGCTCGGGTGAGAATTCGAGAAAGCGCGGACCGCGCCAGCTCAGCTCACACTCTTCGGCGAGCGCGTGGCGTTCACGCGGCACGACCGGGAACACCCGCGTCGCCCCATCGGGAACGTCACTGATCACGATCTCCTGGTCTTTGTTGCACGCGTAGCGGTGCTTGCCGTCGGGCGATAGCGTCTTGGGCTGCGCGTCGTCCGGCGCGGCCACATCATGGCTGGCGGCGGTGGTCGGGTCCACCAAGAACCAGCTCGGTTTCTGCTCTTCGTCGTAGTCGAGGCCGCTCCGCACCACCGCGCGCAGGCTGTCGCCGCTGCCCTGCCAAC
>JBEQSW010000502.1:0-23503 GCA_040348565.1 Myxococcales bacterium
TGAGGATGTACCAGCGCTCGAAGGTCAGGCCCGCGCGCGCGTAGTTCGCCGCGCTGACCCGGAGCTGCGCCTCGTAAGGGGACCAATCGCCGCTTCCGACGGAGCGACGCACCAGCTCGCGCGTCTGCTTCCGAGCACCGGCGACCCCCGGCCCGTCGAAAATCCGTGCCAACTTCGCGTCGACGGAGAACGCCTGCGCCATCGAGCGCGAGACGTCATCGTAGTGCGTGTCGTAGACGTGCCAGAAGTCGAGCAGTCCCTGCCGGTCTCGCTCCTCGAACCACGACGACCCGGAACCTGATGGCGCGTTCATTGTCACACCAGCCCACGCCTCCTTTCGGTCCCGCTGCGGTCGCCGCGGCGATTGCCTCGTCGAGCCGATCGATGAATCTCGCGACGGCATCGAAAGCTACCACCGTTGGGATTTGGGGTAATGTCGAAGCCTCTGCTCGGACGCAGCAAGCATTTTCGCCACACTAGCGAGCGGGGCGTACGCCCGTTGACTGCGCTCGGCTTCGTTCTCGCGCCGCAGTGGTACCGAGAGACGGCACGATAGCCTTCTGCGAGTCGGGCCGCGTTTCTGCAGCCCCCCGCCGTCAAAGAGCTTTTTGAATCAGCTCCGGCCGCACCAGTGGCACGAACATGGGGTCGAACATGACCTCGGGGGTGACGCCGGTTTGGAAGGCGTAAGACACGCGCAATGAAACGCGCGTGCCGCGCAGGGCGCCCTTCGTCATCAGCTCCGCGGCGCGGGCGCCGATGCGTTCGTCGAGCAGCGCGCGCGGTGACTGCTTCGTTTGCCGCAACACCTTCGGGCTGCCCCAGGCACCGAGCACGAAGGCGATGGTCGGCGGCGCGGAGCCGAGCGGTAGCGCGCTCAAGGCCTTGGCGAGCGCCACGCGTTGCGGATCTTTCTTGGCGTCCCACTCCAGCACCAGTTTTTCGGCGCGGATGAGGGTGAGTAGATCGGCGGCGGGTCCGGGCAATGACTCGATTTCGGCGGCTTTGCTCACGACGCCGAGCGCTTCGCTGGTGCGACCGAGTCGCTCCAACGCGCCGGCGGCGTCGAGCACGGCACGCAGCGCCAGATCGGGTGGCAGGGCTTCGCCGATCAGCTGACCGGCGATTTGGGCCAACGCGCGGTGCGTGCGCTCGCTCGGCGCGGTCGCGGCTTCCAACTCGGCCAATAGCAGCACGGCGCTGGCGCTCTCGGTGCTGCCTTTGGGGGCTGCCGTCAGCTGCTCGGCGAGCGCGGCCTTGGCGTTCTCGAGCACGCTAGGGTCCGTGCTGCTCACCGCTTCCCAAGCCAGCAGCCCCGCACGCGCGCCCAGCAGCGGTTGGGGCACGGACGCCGGTAGCAGCTGCAAAATGGGCTGATCTGCCGCCAAAACCGCGCTGACGGCGAGCCGCGGCGCCGGCGCTTCCACGCCCAAGGCCGCGAACCACAGCTCCTGCTTGCGGTTCGAGTCCACCTGCGGCCGCTCGCCGCGCGGCATGTGCAAGCCGGCGGTCACGCCGGCCGACAGCGCCGCCGCGAACACGGCCAGCGGCTTTTGCTCCGGCAGCTCGCGCAGCACATTGGCCAGAGCTTGGTAGCGCTCGCTGAAATCGCGCTCGAGCGTGGTCGGGTCCGAAGCTTGGGCCAGGGACGTGACCCAGGGCACGACGTGCGCCAGGCCGATGTACGCCTCGGCCGAGAGCGCGTCGCGACCGCCCCCCGATTGCCACGCCAGATCCATGTCGGTCAGCGCCGGGGTCAGGCCCGCGCGCACCGTGACTGCGTCGGCGCACAAGCGCGGGGAGCCGACTTGCGGCTGCAAACCGGGGCACGCGGTGCCTTCGGCGGCGACGACGGCCAGCGCCGCGCCGACCCGAAGATCCGTCTTGGCTTTGCCGGCGACGGGAGCGAGCGCAGCGCGAGCGTCGGCGTAGCGCCCGAGCTCGAGCAACGCCCAAGCCTTGGCGGTGGGGTCAGCCGCGCTGCGCGCCTTGAGCGCTTGGGCGAGCCGTCGCACACGCGCTTGCTCGGGGGCGCTTTCGGGAACGGCCTTGGCGGCGACGGCAAAGGCTTGGTCGTCTTCGTCGAACGCGCAGGCTGCGGCGAGACGGGAGGCGACGGCGGGGCTGGGCTCGACGCCGAACCACGTTTCCAGCGTCAAACGGGCGATATCGGGCCTCTCGGCGGCGATGGCGGCCCGTTCGATGGCTGACAACAATGGCGGCAGCTCCGCAGCGGGGCGGTTCGCCAGCTCGAGCACGCTGTCGCGGAGAAAATGCGTAGCGGCGCGCGCCGCCACGTCATGGGCCAACTGCACCGCGCGGCGCCGTTCGTCGTCCGTGCTCTGCGGCGAAGACTCGAAGGCCAGCGGCAACTCTTGGGTGGCCACGGAGGTGGTGGCCAGCGCAAGCAGCGCAAGCGCCGCGCTGCCGCCGGCTTTGAGGTGCAACAGCGGAACGGCTTCTGCCAAGTCTCCGTGCAACAGCTGCTCCCTTTGCTCGGGAGCGAGCGACTTCACGCGCGTGTCGAGCACGGTTTGAGCGGCCGGCGGCAACAGCTCGAGCACCGGCGCCGGGCGAGGCGTGGCGCGCAGCAGCACCAGCAACCGTTCCTTCGCGGGCTTGGGTGCCGGAGCCGCCACCTTGGGTGCCGGAGCCGTGGGTGCGACCGGCGGCGGAGGCGACGCGCAAGCGGCAGCCAACGTGAGGCACGACAGCGACGTGGTCGAAAAGGCGAAAAGCCGGAGAGTGCGCATCAAAACCTGAAGCGCCCGAGGAAGTACAAGCTGCGGCTGTCGCCGTTGCCGTCGGGCCCGATCAGGTGGTGAAATCGCAGTGAAAAGCCGACGTCCACGTCACGCGCGACGTCGAACAACACGCCGCCTTCGAGCGGCATGGCAAAGTGGTCGAAGAAGCCGTCGAAGGGGCCGCCCACGCCGCTGCCCACGAACGGTACGACCACGTTGGTGGCCTGAAAATAGAACCAGAACGGCAAATCGAGGTCCTGGCGGTTGTTCAGGCGGCGGTTCGAAAAGCCGATGTACAGCGACGGATCGAAGACGAACGCGGTGATGTCTCCGATGTTCACCCGCCCGAGCACCCCGCCCTGCACGCCGATCATGAACGGATCGAAGCTGCGGATGGGAACGCCGGCGTGCAGATCGAGCTCGAACTTGTTCGAGCCGGTCAGGTAGTACATCAGGTCGAAGCCGGCGTCGTTGTAGGGCTTGCGGCAGTCGTTCAGACACAAGCCTTCGCGGTGCGAAATGCCGATGGAAAGATCGTCGCTGACCGCCCAGTAGAAATGCGGCGCGACGTGGACCGGTTTGAAGAACGCGTTGCGCGACGCGTTGATTTCCAACATCGCGGGCCGGGCCGGATCACCCGTCAGCTCGAACGAGCCCTTCGGCATCAGGAAGCTCTTGCGCGTCCATTCTTCGGCGCGCGAAGGCGTAGCTACGGTGAGACAAATGAGGGCCAGGATGGCGCCGAAAGCCTTTTTTAAGCTCATCGGCGGCCATCCTAGTCGAGGGTGGTTCGTTGTCGACCTTTTCAGCCGGGCGTCAGCATGATCGGGTAGGAGACGGTGACGATGCCGCCTTCGGGAGTGGGGAACGAAAGGCCGTAGAAGGCGCTCGCGACGCAGGACTTCACTTGCGCGTCCGGCAGGTCGCCGCCGGCCGAGACGTTGCTGACCGCGCCATCGCTGCCAATCACGAAGCGCGCAACGACGCGCCCTTCGAGGTTGGGGTTGGAGCGCAGACCACCTTCGTAGCAGTTGCGAAAGCGGCCGAAGTTCTGACGCACGATGCGTTGGATGACTTCGGGCGGCAGGCGTCCGCTCACCTTCGTTACTCCGTCCGGCCGAATGCTGACCCCGTGCGGCTTGTAAGTACCGCCGAGGCGCCCCATCGAACGCCCCGTGCCGTCGCCGCCGCAGTTGGTGCCCATGCAGGTACCGATACGGCCAATGCCGATGCCCTCGCCTCTCCCGCCGCCGCCTCGCTCGAGGCCGGAGAGCCCCAAGCCACCCGTGCCGATGCCTTCACCGATGTTGGCGCTGTACATGTCGCCCCAGGCGTTGCTGGCATCCGGCCCCGTCGCCAAGTCGGCGCCCCACGGTGAGCTCGGCGTGGCCGAGGCGTTCAACGTATTGAGCAGACCGATCGTGCCAAAGTCCCTGGCTTCGGCCAGCATTTCGGCGCGCGAAGCGACACGCTCGGCGGTCTCGCCCTTGATGGCCATGCGTCCTGCGGTCTTGGCAGACGGGTTCCCCGCCTTGCCCTCGGGGCCCTTGTTGCGCTCCGCCGGCTCGCCTTTTTCTCCGCCACCCGGCTGGCTCTCTTGCAGCTGCTCGGGACGTTCGCGCTCGGCGCTCGCGTGCAGGTACTGCTGCATCAGCTCGAGGCGATCCTTGTCGAGCTCGTCGTCCGCGCCCCACGCCATGCTGGGCGTCAAGTACGCCAAAGAGGCGACCAACAGGCCCTGCAAGAGCGCCGCCGTACCCATCGTGGCCACCGCCGAGCGCTCCACGCCCAGCACTGCCCGCGGCACGCTCTCCGGCTTCTCGCTGCCGGCGACGCGGAACGTCACGCCTGAAGCCTCGATCATCACGACGCGATCTTGGCGCAGCTCGATTCCGCGCGCGCCCAGCGCCACGTCCGAGCAGTCGACGACCAGGGCGCTCGCGTCCACGACGCGTCCCTTCTCCAGCACGCGCGGCGCCTCGTTGGCGCCAAACACGGCGAAGGGCGCCCCGTTGCGAATCGCCACGATCTCACGGCGTTCCGTGCCCAGGCGCTCGGAAGACAGCGCAAAGTCGACGTCACCCGCCGCGCTGGTGCCCGCGCCTCCCCTACCGCCTACCTCGCCCACCGCATATTTGCGCGGCGGGGTCAGCTGCGCAACGGCCAGCACATTGCTGCCCCACAGCACCGTGACCTCGACCGACTCGGCCAGGGCCGCGTTCGGGTTGGCGAGCTCGACGACCGGCGCCTCCGGCTCGGCCTTGAGGAAGGGGTTGTGGGTGGAAGCAAATACACGATGGTCGAACACGGCTGGCGCGCCAGCCGCTGGATGCAGCGATGCCATAACGATTTCTCCTTGAGTTGGATGACGTCGCCGCGCGGCCCGAAGCCGCGTTGTAAAGGCCGGCTTTGCCCGGTTATCGAGCTGCCGTCCCGAACGTCACGCCAAAACCAGACACGGCCGCCGTGGCAAAGTTCCCGCGACCTCGTGTTTTTCGCCCACACCGGCTTACTTGAGCGCCGCCCCCGCTCACTCGAACGCCCTAAACAAATGCGCGCAAGATGCCGTTCCAGATGTGGGTCAACAGGGCTCTTACCGGACACGGCGCGACGAAAAATCCAATCGGTACGACGAAGTCGGCGTGTTACGGTTAAGGGTTGAAGGGCTGTTCTTGAACGACAACCGCAAGCTGGATGGCTACGAGGAAGAAAGTGACGATCGCACGGCGATTGTCAGCCTCAAAGAGCTCAAGGCCACTCGCAAGCAATCGAAAGATCGCCACCTGCTGGTGCGCGTGCGTGGGGCCGAGCTGGGCCGAGTCACGTTGCTGTCCCCCGAGCTCGTGCGCGTCGGTCGTAGCCAAGACTCGGAGCTGTGGCTGTCCGACGACGGTGTCAGCCGCCGTCACGCCAGCCTGCACCGTGAAGGCGCTTCCTACATCGTCAAGGACGAAGGCAGCGCCAACGGCACCTTCGTCGGCGGCGTCAAGATCGACAGTCACGAGCTGCGCGACGGCGACGTGATCCAATTCGGCCCTACCGCCGTCTTCCGCTACACGCTCAGCGACGAGAGCCAAGAAGCGTTGCTGCGCCAGCTGTACGACGCCAGCGTCACCGACGCGCTCACCGGCGCGCACAACCGCGAGCACTTCGATACTCAGCTGCGAGCAGAGCTCTCTTACGCGCGCCGCCACAACACCGACGTCTCGCTCGTCATCTTCGACGCCGACCATTTCAAGAAGGTCAACGACACGTATGGCCACCAAGTCGGCGACGCGGTGTTGATGCAAATTGCCAACGTCGTGCGCAGCACGGTGCGCAGCGAGGACGTTTTCGCGCGCTACGGCGGCGAAGAGTTCGCGTTGGTGCTGCGCGGGATCGACATCGAAGGCTGCGGCGCCGTGGCCGATCGCCTGCGCGAGCGCATCGCCGCCCTCCAAATCCCAACCGAGCGCGGGCCCTTCAGCATCACGGTCAGCGCCGGCTGCGCCTCGCTCAGCACCAACACCGAGAAGACGCCCGAAGGGCTGATTTCGGTGGCGGACCGGCGCCTGTACGGCGCCAAACACGCCGGCCGCAATCGCGTGGTGACCAGCGGCTGACCGGTCTCGGCGGCGCGCTTGACTCCTTGAGCAGCTAAGGAGAAGAGGCGCTGTGGAAGAGCCGCTCGCGCCGCCCGGCAACGCGCTCCGGCCGCGCTCGCTCGTCTACGCCGCGCTGGGCTTCTGCGCGCTGGTCGTGCTCATGGCCAGCGACGCCCATTGGGCGCTCAGCGTTCCGTGCGGCCTGTTGGCGGTGGCGGTGGCCGGCTTTGGCGGCTTGGATTTCGCCGGCTACTTCGACGACCCTGACTCGAGCGGCTCCGAGCTCGGAGACTTCTCGCTGCGGCTTTTGGGCGCCCGGTTGCTGGCGTTCGGCGCCGCATCACTGGTTTGGGTGATGGCGCTGCGCTGGGCGGTGGCGGGGCTTTCGCCGCGCCTCAGTTGGTTGGCGCCCGTGGTGGTGACGGTCAGCTCCCTGGGCGGCGTGTTGGCGGTGGCGCGATTGCTGACGGCGTGGAGCCCCACCGGGCCACGGCTGTGCGAGCGCCCGGGTTTGTGGCTGGTGCTGCTGGGTGTGGGCCTCTACGTGCCACTGCTGGGCTGCTACTCGCTCTTGGATCCGTGGGAAACGCACTACGGGGAAGTGGCGCGCGAAATGCTGGCGCGCGACGACTGGATCTCGCTGTGGTGGGCGCAAGAAGGCTGGTTTTGGTCCAAGCCGGCGCTCGATTTCTGGCTGCAGGGGCTGTTCTTCGCGCTGCTCGGCGTGAAGTTTCGGCCCGACCAGATGCTGAGCGGTGCTGCGCACGGCTACTTGCCGCAACCGGAGTGGGCGGCGCGCATGCCGGTGGTGCTGCTGGCGCTGGTCGCCGTGTTCGCGCTGTATCGCTTCGTTTCCGCCGCGGTCGGCAAGCGCGCCGGCTTCTTGGCGGGGTTGGTACTGTTGTGTGCGCCGTATTGGTCCTTGCTCGCTCATCAGAGCATGACCGACATGCCGTACGTGGCGCCGCTCACGGCCGCGCTGTCGCTGTTCGGGCTGGGCCTGCTGGCAGATCCGGAGCGACTGGCGCCGTCGTTCACGCTGCGGGTGCTCGGACGCAAGCTGCGCGTGTCGGCCGCGCACGGGCTGTTCATGTTGGTGCTCGCCAGCGCGCTGCCGCAGCTGACGTACTTGGTGTCGCGCAATTTGACGCTGCAAATCGTGGCGCCGCCGTACGGCTTTCGCTGGCACTTGGACGAGCTGTTCTCCGGCTCGGGGCTGGGCAATTGCGGGCTGCCGGGCAACGAAAGTTGCCGCATGGCGTCGCCGGTCAACGTCATGTTCCAGCCGCTGTTGGGCGCGGCCATCTTCGGCGCGGCGCTAGCGTATTTGCTGTGGCTCAACCGCGGCGAGCGGCGGCAAAAACGGCTGTACTACTTGGCGGCTTGGTACTTCGTGGCCTTGTCGGCGCTCGGCAAAGGCGCGCCCGGGCTGGTGCTGCCGGTAGCGGTAGCGGGTGCGGTGTTGGTGGCGCGGCGTGACTGGCTCGAGCTGACGCGCGTCGAGCTGGCCAGCTTCGGGCTGATGCTCGCGGCGGTGTGCTTGCCCTGGTACGTGCAGGCGTACATGCGCCATGGGGAGCAGTTCACCGATCGGTTGCTGATTCACGACATGTACAAGCGGGCGTTCGTGCACGTGCACGACACCAATGCGGGCAGCGACGTGTCGCTCCGCTACTACTTGTGGCAGCTGGGCTACGGGCTTTTTCCGTGGACCGGGCTGGCGCCGCTCGGAGTTGGGCTGGCGCTTTCGCGCGGCAACGACGGTGACCGCCGCGCGCGCGACCTGGCGTTGATCGTGGTGTTGTGGCTGGGTGTCGCGTTTGCCCTGTTCACGCTCTCACTGACCAAGTTTCACCACTACGCGCTTCCGTGTGCGCCACCCCTGGCGGTGGGAATCGGGCTTTTGCTGGAGCGAGCGCTGGCGGGGCGCGAGTTGCCAACCGGTTGGGCTCGGGTCCGCTACTTGTTCGCGTTGGCGGTAGCGGCGCGCCTGCTGGTGTACGGCAGCATGCGTTTCCGCGACGGCAACCTGCTCGGCCGCGTGCTGGACGGCCAACCCGTACCGGGCGCGGTGGCCTGGCAAGGCGCGGCCGGCATTGCCGTCGGGCTGTTGATGGCCGGTTACGCCGAGCGCCGTTGGGGGCGACCGGAGCCTGAGGACAGCGCCGACAGCGCCCTCCCCAGCCTGGCGGTGCTGGCGGCGGTGTTGACGCTGCTCGTCGCGCGCGACCTTTCGACCAGCGTCGCCGGAGACGTGCCGGGCTCGGCGCGGCTGCTGCACCTCGTCACCTATAACTACAAACGGCTCTGGCCGGAGACGCTCGACTTCGAAGCCGCGCAGTTTGGGTTCGGGGTGGCGGGCGCGCTGTGCTTGGGCTTGTGGTTGGTGCCGCGCCTTCGTCGGGCCGGCACGGTGCTGCTGGCAGCAGTGGGGGTGTGGTTCTGCGCCTTCACCCTGTGGAGTTACTTGCCGGCGCTGGCGCCGCACTACGGCCAGCGCGAGCTGTTGCTCACCTACTACCAACGAAGGCATGGCCCCGAAGAGCCGGTATGCGCCTACCAGATGAACTGGAAGGGCGAAAACTTCTACACCGGCAACCACCTGCCCGCCTTCGTTTCGACCGGCGCGAAATTCAAGAAGTGGCTCAAGGCTCAGCGCCAGGCGGGCACCAAGGTCATCTATTTTTTGACCGAGCACGGCCGCTTGGGCACCCTCAAGAGCGAGCTCGGCCCCGGCTTCCACTCGCAGCCGCTGACCGACAAGGCGCTGAACAACAAATTCACGCTGGTACGCAGCGAGCTCGTCAACGTCCCGGCCGACAACGCAACCGAATGATTCGGTGTTCCTCCGCGGCCAACGATTCCTCAAGTCTTCGGGCTGCCGCGCCGCAGATCCCTTGCAGAAACTACCGTGGCGTCGCAAGGCCACCCTGCGCGCGCGCTTCGGGCTGCTGCCGTTCTGACAGCCCCATTCAAGTGCCTGAGATCAACAGGGAGGACGGGAGGACGGGAGGTGCGGAGAGGCGAGAACGCATTTTTCGATTCGGAGGACCGAATCGAAAAATATTTCCCTCGGGAGAAAGCTGAAGGGTTCAAGCCCGCGACCGACCTGCCGACTCGCTGGCGGCAGCGCGAACCCCGAATGCTCGCCTCTTTCTCGTCCTCCCGTCCTCCCGTCCTCCCTGTGAAAAAAATCTCGATCGTGCGAGGTGGCCTTGCGCCGCTACAGAAGCTTCTGCGATTCAGGCTGCGGATTGGCAGCCCCACGGGTCGGGGTGGGTTCAGGTGCTGCCGGTTTCGTAGTCGACCATGCGCACGCCGCGGCGGGCTTTGTCGGCTTCGGTGGCGGCGCGCACGCTTTCGTACAGCTTGACCACGTCGGTCTTGATGTTCAAGACGTTGAGCTCCGGCGTCGTTTTGTCGAAGGTCTTGAGCAGCAGGTTGCCGGTGCCCATGATGCGTTGACCAAACGGACGCTCGACCGTGTAGTCGGCGACGCGATAAAGGTCGATCTGCTCGAGCTTCTTCGAGAGCACGCCGGTTTCGACCACGATGCGGCGGCTGGTGATGCGGTAGGTTTTGCCGAGGGTCTGGAACCAGCGCACGAGCAGCCACAGCCCCAGCGTCAAAATCGCGGCCAGCAGCGTGGTGAAGCTCGGCACCAGGGCCGCGCGGCCTTCGAACAGCACCTCTTCGCCATCGTGAGACGCCAGCGTCACGCTTGCCATGTCGTGATCGAGTAGCACGACTTGAGCGAGGTTGGTGTAGCGGCTACGATCTCGGCCTATGCCCAGTCGGCCCGAAGTGCGCATTGCCCTGTTCGGCATGAAGGGCGCCGGCAAAACTA
Organism: Myxococcales bacterium; assembly: GCA_040348565.1. Lineage (GTDB taxonomy): Bacteria > Myxococcota_A > Polyangia > Polyangiales > Polyangiaceae > PMG-095. The sequence goes on from JBEQSW010000502.1 coordinate 10,176, forward strand.
CGCTACTGGCGAGCTATTTCGGCAATCAGCAGCGCAACGCTTTCGAAGAGCGCCACGGCTACCGGCTGGAGGCGGCCGACGCGGCCCAGGGCAGCGTACTTTTGTCACGCTACTACCGGCTGGAAGGGGGCGATTTTCCGATCGGCACCGACGGCTTCGACACGCTGCGCTTCGGGCTCAAGGTCCACGAGCTGCCGACGCCGAGCCTGGACGTGGTTTGGTACGACTACCCGGGCGGCTGGTGGGAAACGGCGCCCAGTGACGAGGCCGAGCGTGACGCGCGCCGCCGTGCGCTCGAGCTGTTGCTCGACAGCCACGCCGCCATCCTGCTCATCGATACGGAGCGCTACCTCAAGGAAGGTCTCACCTACGTCCGCAGCTTGCTCGACCAATTCCGCGCCGAGATCCGGCGCATCGTGAACGAGCTGTCGGCGCTGGGCAAAGCGCCGGATTTTCCGGAACAGTGGCTGATCGCGTTCTCCAAAGCGGACCTGCTGCCCGAGCGCACGACCGCGCTCACGCTCGCGCAAGAGCTGCGTGAAGGCGCGGCCGATCAGCTGTTGGGCGTGCAGAAAGCAGTGGGCGGGTCGAGCAGCTTCGGCCAAGAATTCTTGTTGCTGAGCGCAGTGCGCGGCGACGGGCGGCGCGTGCTGGACGCGCACCAAAGCCTGGGTTTGACCACCATTGCGCCGCTGGTGCTGCTGGGCGCGCTGTCGCGCGTGGCCGAAAAAACGGGCCGCGGCCGGGTGTGGGGCACGCTCGCCACCGCGCTCGACGTCATGCGCGGCTTGACCGAGGTCATCGACAAGCTCGACGATTTCTTGCCGGGCAAATACCGCGTGCTCACCGTGTTGATCAAAGCGCTGCGCACCAAAGAAGGCTTGACGGTCAGCGCCGAAAAGCTGCGCGAACGGCAAAAGTCCGCAGCGCACCGTGGCCGCGCGTTGGACGCCGCCGCCTACGCGCTGCGCGCCGAGCTGGCCAGCCCCGACACCGAGCGCGCCTACTTCAAGACCAGGCTCACCGATGGTTGAGCCGCTCCGATTGCGCCTGAGCGACGTGCTTTACCGCACGCGCGGCCGTGACTGGGACTACGCGTTCTTGCTGCAGCCCGAGCCGCTGCTAGGTGAAGGCTGGTACGCGCTGCATCGCCGCATTTTCGCCAACGTGGAGCCTGGCGCCGAGCCGGTGTTGTTGCGCGGCGAGCTCGGCGTCGGCGCCGGTCATCCGTTCTTTGCCACCGCTTTTACGGACGCCCAGCGCCGGGATTCCCAAGCGCGGCCGATCGCGCACTACATCACGTGGTTGGGGCCGGCTGCCGACCGCGCACCTGGCCAAAGCTTCGGGCCCGGGTTGGTGCAGGGACTGGGCGCGGCCCTGGACAGCGTGTTCGACCTCGAGCCCGACGTCGTGAAACGCGGCGAAACCAAGGCGCTCGACAGCCTGCTGCGCGCTCGTTTTCAGGCCGCGCTGCCCGCCCCCGAGCTCAGCATCGACGTCAGCCACGAGCCCACACGAGCGCTGCGGTGGTTGGGCACGCTCGCGCCGTAACCGCACGGCAACCACGCAAAGCGCCGTGAAGGCGCGTTAATCGTCGTTGGACTTGAAGACGGCCTCGAAGTCGCGATCCATGACCGTCTTGCGACCGGCCGTGCCGGCGTGCCGAATGGCCTTGTCACACAGCTTGCGCAAGTGCGCGCTCAGCACGTCCATGGCGCCGTCCGACGTGCTCATGCCCGAGCGCGCTTTGACGTAGGCCTTCAGCTTCGACACCACGACCAGCACGTCTTTGGGCAAGCCGTCGTCCGACAGCCCCACGATGCGTCGCGCCTTGTCTGCTTCTTCCGCCATCTCGGTCGCTTTCTCTTCTTCGGCCAGCTCGGCCAGGTACTGCTCGAGCGTGGGCGCCTTCACCGGCTCGGCCCAGGCGTCGCGGTGGCGCATCATCGGTACATGTGCGTCCCAACACGACACCGAGCAGAAGAACAAGCCAGTGCGCTTGCGGTTGCAGGTCGAAACGCTGCAACGATAGTAGTCAGCGGCGAACGCGATCGGGCGCTTGCACTCGCTGCAGAGCTTGAATTGTGAAGGCGTCTCGGCGCTCACCTGGTTGACCCAACGGCGAGCTTGCCCGAAAGGGGCCCGGGCGGAAAGCGCGGCGACGAAGCCGGCCGGCGTGCTTGCGATTCGGGTATTTCCCCCGCACAATCGCGGTTGGCCGCCGGGATGCCATGAAGAAAACCGTCGCGTTCGGAGAAGTTTTGCTCAGGCTCAGCCCACCCGGCAACGAGCGCTTCATGCAGTCGCCGGTGCTGGGCGCGACCTTCGGCGGTGGTGAGGCGAACGTAGCCTTGAGCCTGGCCGGCTTGGGCTTGGAGAGCCTGTTCATCACGCGCCTGCCCAAGCACGCCATCGGTGACGCGGCGTTGTGCGCTCTGCGCTCGGAAGGCGTTCAGACACAGCACATCGCGCGCGGGGGCGAGCGCCTCGGCATCTACTACGCCGAGGGCGGCGCCCACCCGCGGGCCGCCACCGTGGTCTACGATCGGGCTCACTCTTCCATCACCGAGCTCGAGCCGACGGGGGTGGATTGGGATCGGGTGTTCACCGGCGCGCATTGGTTTCACGTCAGCGGCATCACGCCCGCGCTCGGACCCAAGCCGCAGGCTTGCACTCTGGCCGCCTTGGAAGCCGCCAAACGCGCTGGCGTCACCGTCAGCTTCGGCGTGCACTACCGGGCCAAGCTGTGGTCACCGGAAGAATCTCAGCGCGTGCTCCGGCCCCTGCTCAAGTTCGTCGACATCGTGTTCGCGAACGAGGACGACATTCGCTACGGCTTGGGAGTCGTGCGCAGCCGCGACGAGCGCAGCGGCGAAACCGGCAGCACCGAGAGCTACCGACAGCTATCCGAGCGCGTGGCGACCGAGTTCGGCATCCAAATGGTGGCCATGACCCTGCGGGAGCGAAACCCGACCGGCGAAAGCACCTGGAGCGGCATGCTGTACGAGCACGGCAGCAATACGCTGTTCGAGTCGGCGCGCTACCCGGTGTCGACCGTCGAACAAATAGGCGCCAGCGACGCCTTCACCGCGGGCTTGATTTACGCCGTTCTGGCGGGGCGCTCGGCGGAGCGGGCGCTGGCGTTCGCGGTCGCGGCGGGGGCGCTGAAGCACACCATTCCCGGTGACTACAATCGCGTCTCGGCGGCCGAGATCGATCGGCTGGCGACCGGCGAAGCCAGCCTTCAGCGCTGATGAAAGTGCGCTTCCAGCGCGTCCAGCAGCCCTTCCACCGTGTACACCGACGCTTGCACGGTCGGCTCGAGACCGACTCCGGCTAGCGCTTTGCTCGTGACCGGACCGATGCTGCACAAAGCGATGCGCGACAGCAGCTGCTTGGCGTTCGGCCCCAGCGCTTCCAGCGTCGAAGTGACGGTAGAGCTGGAAGTGAAAAGGATGGCGTCGGCGGTGCCGGCTTCGATGCGCTCCGCCAGCTCGGCGCCCGAGCTTTGGAGCGGCTTGGTCTCGTAGGCGACGACCACGTCGACCTCGCTGCCGCGCGCTCGCAGCGCGTCGGGCAAGGCGTCACGCGCCGTGAGCGCGCGCAGCAAGAGCACGCGGCGCGGCGTTCCTTCCGCCAGCACGGCGGCGGCCAAGCCTTCACCCACGAACTCTTGCGCCACCACGTCGGCCTTGATGCCCAGCCGCAGCAATGCCTCGGCGGTTTTGGGCCCCACGACGCCGACCTTGGCGGTCCCGAACGCGCGGGCATCGGCACCCGAACGCGTGAGCTCCAAGCGCAGCTGCTCGACCGCGTTGGAGCTGGTGAACAGCACCCAATCGTAGCGCGACATCTCGCCGGCAGCGCGCGCCAAGCGGTCGGCATCGGGCGGCGCCGCGATCTCGATCATCGGCAAATTCAGCGGTATGGCGCCGCGTTCGCGCAGCGCCGCGGCCGTGTCCCGCGCCTGGTCGACGGCGCGCGGAATGACCACGCGCTTGCCCGAAAGCGGCCGCGAATCGTACCAGCTCAGCTTTTCGCGCAACGTCACGACCTCGCCCACCACGATGATGGACGGATTCTTCAATCCCGCTTCAGCAGCCGCGTCCGCGATGCGCTCGAGGGTCGCGGTGACGACGCGTTGCTCGGGCCGCGCGCCCCAGTGAATCACCGCCGCCGGCGTGCTGGGCGAGCGGCCCCCGTCGATGATGGCTTGGGTGATCTCGCGAATGCGCCGCATGCCCATGAGCACGCAAATGGTGTCGGTGGCGGTGGCCAGCTTCTTCCACGACTCGGGCGACCATTCTTTGCCGGCGCGATCACTGCCGGTGATGAACGTGACGCTGGCGGACATTTCGCGGTGCGTGAGCGAGATGCCGGCGTAAGCGCTGGTGGCGACGGGAGACGAAACCCCCGGCACGATCTCGAATTTGACGCCCGCGTCGACGAGAGCCAACGCCTCTTCGGCGCCGCGCGCGAACATCAACGGATCGCCGCCCTTGAGCCGAACCACGCGCTTGCCCTGACGCGCCAGCTCGATCATCTGCTGAATGATGGCGGCCTGCGCGGCGCTGTCTTCGCCGTAGCGCTTGCCGACGTTACGCTGCTCGGCCTGGGTACAATGTTCGAGCAACGCCGGATGGGCGAGCGCGTCGTAAAGCACCACATCCGCCCGTGCCAGGACGGCTTGGCCACGCACCGTTATCAAGCCGGGCTCGCCGGCTCCTGCTCCAACGAGCCAAACCTTTCCTGGGGCCTGCAGCATCACCCCCAACACTTACGACGAATGGGGCAGAAAAAGGGGCCGTGGCGTCGCGCCCCCGAGCCAGCCAGCAACTAGCGTCAGAGGAACGCAGTTAACCAGTCGTTTTTATTGTGTATTCAGCAGAAGCATTGACCGCGAGTCCGAACAGCCGATTATTGTCGCACCCTGTACGTGCGTGTGACCCCCAAGGCGACAAGGTAGGACTTTTCATGCAGGTCGAAGTCGGCAACAGCGCACCGAGTGACCGTTGGTTCGTCACCAACGGAGTCGTGGCCGTGGGGCCCGTGACGTTCGAGCTGGTGCTGCGCGGGGTAGCGACAGGGCGCATCTCGACGTCGTCGTTCGTTCGGCACGAGTCGTGGCAGGTCTGGCGGCGATTGGACGAGATGGAATCTCTCAGCGCCGTGCACCGGCGCAAGACCATCGAAGATCTCGCCACTGCCAGCGCCGGCGTCGAAGAGCGCGCGCGCAGCATCTTCAGCGAGCCACCGCCTCCGCCCAGCGGTGAAGAGCTGTCCTCGCGCCCGGTCAACTTGGAGCCAGCGCAGCGCAAGAGCTTCCGACCGGTGTCGGTGGACCCGGTTGGGGTGCTGTCCAACGCCGGCGAGCTGCAAGATGCGCTGTTGCTCACCGTGTCGACCGCAGTCGCGGCCGCCGCCGCAGACGTGGGGCTCGTGCACCGCGTGCGCGGCGACTTGAACGCGGCCGTGACCGTCGGTGGTCACGGGCCAGGTACGGAGATGCTGCTCGGCGAGCGGCTGTCGCGCGAAGATCCGACGCTGGTCGCGGCTCGCAGCGGTCGCACCGTGCTGAGCGAGCCCATTCCAGGCGACGTCGGCCGCTACATGATCGGCCGCATCGAGCGTTGCTTGCCCGATCCGGCCAGCGTTGCGATGGTGCCGTTGCTGCTCTACGGAGAGCTGGTCGCGATCTTCGAGGTTGGCCGCCGCAGCCGCCCGTTGCGCGCACACGAGGTCGCGCGCATCGAGAACGTGGTCGAAGCGCTGGCCGAGCGTACCGTCGTGATGGGCTGGCTAGATTAGGCGGATTTTTCCGGCATTCACGAGCTTCCGGTTGGGGCCGCCTCCTCCAACCCGATGCCACTCCCGACCGTCGGCGCAACCGTTGCGCGGCGCTAATTTTGCGCCTCACATTCTGAGTCGAGCTGAGCCGACTGCGTCGGAATGTCGCGCTATGTTCAGATAGCAGGGTTGCCAAACCGGCTTGCTCTGCGGACGAAGCGCAGGAACAGGGTGAAAACGGCAGACCCGGGTCGCAGTGAAGGCTTGATGCCCGCGGGGCTGGCTCATGACGAGCAGCGGTACCGTGAGCTGTTCGAGACTGCGCCCGACGGGATCTTCATTGCGGGACCCGATGGGCGGTACACCGACGTCAACGCGGCGGGCTGTCGTCTGCTCGGCTATTCGCGCGAAGAGCTGATCGGGCGGTCTATCGCCGAGCTCGTCGCGCCGGAAGACCTAGCCCGCCAAGCGTCGCTCAAGCGGCATGTTCTGGAAGGCGGGATGGAAGTGTCGGAGTGGCGACTGCGCCGCAAAGACGGGACGTTCGTGACCGTGGAGCTCAGCTCCAACGCGCTGCCCGACGGGCATTTGCGAGCGTTCGTGCGCGACCTGACCAGCCGCAATGCCGCCGAGGTCGCCCTTCGCCTGTCCGAGGCCAAGCTCTCGGGCATCGTTTCGTCATCGCCCGACGCCATCATCTCCGTGGACGAAGCGCAGCACATCACGATGTTCAACGAGGGCGCGGAGAGCATGTTCGGTTATTCGAAGGCCGAGATGATCGGGGCCAGACTCGAGCAGCTCATGCCCGAGCGCTTTCGGCAACGCCACCACGAGCACGTACAGCGCTTCGCCGACGGGCCCAATAGCGCACGCCGCATGGGGACGCGCAGCGTGGAGCTGTATGGCTTGCGCAAGAACGGCCAGGAATTCGCTGCCGACGCCGCCATTTCGAAGATCGAGGTGGGCCGCGAACGGCTGCTAACGGTGTCGTTGCGCGACGTCACCGACCGCAAGCGTATCGCGGACGAGGAGCGGTTGCTGGCGGAGGTGGGCCGCATCTTGGTCGAGGCCGGACCAGACTACGAGCGACTGCTGGGCGATGTCGCCAATGCGCTGGTGCGCGGTCTGGCCGATTGGTGCAGCGTCGACATCGTTCAGGCGGGAAACGTCCGGCGATTGAGGTTGGTTCATGCGGACCCGGCCATGGCCAGAACGTGTGAGGCGCTCGAGCACTATCCGGCTGTTCGCAATCGCATGAAGCCGATCGCCGAGGTGCTGGAAACCCATGGCCCGGTACTGATGAGCGAGCTTCCGGCGGGTTGGCTCGAATCCATCGCCGAGAGCGCCGAGCATCTGCGACTGATGCAAGCGTTCGATCCGGGGTCTTTTATCGTCGTGCCGCTGCTGGCGCGCGACCAGACCCTGGGTACATTGAGCATCGGTGCCGCACGCGCGTCGCGCCGCTACGGTGCCGAAGATCTGCGGCTCGTCGAGCAGCTGGCCAGCCGCGTGGCGCTGGCGGTGGACAACGCCCGGCTGCATGAAGATCTGGAGCGAGCGGTGCGCGCGCGAGACGAGGTGCTGGGCATCGTTGCTCACGACCTGCGCAGCCCGTTGAACGCCATCGTCCTGCAGTCACAAATATTGCGACGCCAAAAGGATGCCGAACGGCCTGACCAGCGCGCGATCGAGAGTATTCGTGGCGCAGCCACACGCATGAACGCGCTCATTCAGGACCTGCTCGACGTGGCCCGTCTCGAGGCGGGCGAGCGTTTGTCCACCAGCCAAAAGCCGGTGGACACGGCGAGCTTGCTGGCCGAAGCGGTGGAGCAACAGCACGCGGCGCTATCCGAAAAACAGATCTCCGTCGAAGTGAAGAGCGAGCCTTCGTCGGTTTGGGCCGACCGCGTTCGCGTGCTCCAGGTTCTCGACAACCTGCTCGGCAATGCGCTGAAGTTTTGTCGCAGCCGCATCTCTCTGGGGGCAGCTCGGAAGGACGGTCAGGTGCGGTTTTGGGTAGCCGACGACGGCGCGGGCATCGCCCCCGAGGCGCTTTCTCACGTGTTCGATCGCTTCTGGCAGTCGGCGCGCGGCGACCGGCGCGGGGCCGGGCTCGGCTTGTCCATCGTCAAAGCCATCGTCGAAGCCCACGGCGGGCGCGTCTGGGCCGAAAGTCAGCCCGGCGCCGGCACCCAATTCTATTTCACCCTGCCTGAGTCGGCTATGGATACGTGATGTCCGCGTGGGTGAGCGTTTCGTAGAAGATGCTCCACGCGCCCGGGTTGCTCTGGGCGGCGCGAACCTTGCTCGAAATCATGGTCCAGGTGCGAGGCAAGGCGATGCCCTTGCGGACGTGGAAGTGGTTGTAGCCAATCTCCCAAGTGTCGTAGACGTCGGCTGAGGTGGCGTCGTTCGCGCACGTACCCTGCATGCTGCCGCTCGAGCCTTGCAGTCCCATCAGCTCCAAGCTTGCGATCATACGCGGTTGATAGCTCGAGTACACGTCGATGCCCTGGTGCCAGGCGGTCTCCATCGCACCCAGCGCGCCGCTCAGCCCGAACTGCGCGTGGTGGCCGTTGTCGCGACAGCTTTCTTGTGTCAGGCCGTCGACCCACTTGGCAGGGTTGCCCCAAAACGCGGCAACGTTGCCGTTGTCGCCGGCAATCCGTGGTGGCTCACCGTCGCTGGCCAGGTAGAAATAGGCCGGAATTCTGGCGGACAGTCGCGTTAGCCCCAGGTCGAGCTCGGCTCTGTCTTCGTTGAAGACCGCGATGGCCATCATGGCCGAAATTTGGTGCAGATCGACGTTGCCGTTCCAAGTGCTGGCCGTGTTGAGCAGCGGGTAGAAGGCTCGCTCGAACATGGCGCGCATTTTCTCGACGTCGCCAACGCTCCACCCGGAATAGCCGCGCATGAGATCTGCGGCGGGTCCGAACAGCGACCCGAGCCAGCCCGCCACGAGTCTATTCTGGCCGTCTTTCGCCGTGATGGCTTGCAGCTCGGACCATGCGTTCAAGTAAGCGACAGCCCTTTCGGCGTACGCAACGTCGTCCGTGAGGTACCAGACGAGCGCGTTGCCGTAGGCCCTGCGAGCGTCGTCGCGCGCGGCGTCGGCGCTCGCCGAGTTGGCGTCGACGCTGGTCTGTGGCGACGGCGGGAGCTCTAGCTGCTCGACGTCCTTCATGCGGTCGAGCTGACCCAGGTAGGGCTCGGCTCGTTGGGCCAACCGAGCCTTCACGTAGTCGAGCTCGGCTTTGCCATCGAGCGTCCCAGGGTGAACGAAAGCGCCGTTGCTCGAGCCGCCCGCGCTTGAGCCACTTGCTCCCCCACCGGTCGCGCCGGCAGCGCCGCCGGAGCCAGGCGCGGCGCGCGGAGCGTTCTCGACGGCTGACCGATCGGCGCAGCTCAGCGTTAGCAGCAGCGGCAAGAGCAGTGACGACGTACGATGCATGCACGTGATGTACGGGCTCGCTTCCGGACGCTCAAGCCACCAGTGACGGCGCGCAGCGCGCGGCGACGAAGTCGATCAGTTTTTGCAGCGGCGCCGATCAGGCGTTTCCCGCGAACGGCGCTCAGGCGCGTTCTTGCCTGACCGCGAGCGCGTTGCCGGTGCATCGCACGAGCTCATGCTGACCAGCGCGCAGCCCGGCGTTGGCGCGCCGCGCCTGCTTGCGATACTCGGAGGGTGCAAGCTGCTTTACGCGGCGGAAATGACGATTGAGACTGGCGACGGTACCGAAACCGCAGCGCTTCGCGATGACGGCTACGTCGTCGTCCTCGCGTAGCAAGAGGTTGCTGGCGTGGGCCACGCGGAGCTCGGCCAAGAAGCGAGCAAAGCCCTGGCCAAAAGCTCGTGAGAAGAAGCGGGAAAAACTCGACGGCGACAGGTCGAACTGGCGCGCCACCCTGGCTTCACTCAAGGCGCTGCTCGAGTTGGCTTGGATGAAAGCGAGTACCTGACCGGCAAGCTTACGACCTTCGTCCGCGGGCGCTGGCGTAGCCAGGTCGGCCCCGAGTCGGCGCGTAACGCCTGCTTCGGCCAAAATGCCCAAGAACGTGAGTAAGTGACCGAGCTGCCGGGTCTCGGTCCGAGCGGCAAACAGCCGGTCGAGCTCGGCGGTCGCTTCGCCCAAGCCCGTCTTGGTCACTTGGAGCCCTAGCCGGGCTCGCTGCAGCAAGCCTTCTACCGGCAAGCTGTTGAACAGCGCCGGGTCGAATTGCACGAAGCGCGCTCGCACCCAGCGATTGCGCACTGCAAGTGACGTCCAACAATGCGGCGTGTTCGACCCCACCAGGCAGAGGTCACCGGCTGAAAAGGCTTCGACCGAATCTCCGACGACGCGCGTGCCGCTGCCGGAAATGACGTGCTTGATTTCGACCTCGGGGTGAAAGTGCCAGGGGTACCAAAAGCGTACGTCGCAGTATTCGTGCTGAAAAATCGGCGTGGCTTCGTAAGGCTGGACCACCTCCCGCAACGGGGAGCGCTGGGGCAGCGCGCTAGGTCCCTTGGCGACCGCTCGGCTCATCGGGGCTTGGCTCACGACGTCGAATGTCGACTATAGCCGATGCTCCCCGCGAACGCGGGCGAACCAGCGAAATTCCTGATCGACACGCTGCAAAAATTGATCGGTTTTGGCAACAACGACCTTTGGCCCAAAGTACGCGCTTGAGCTCGGGTGGGTGTGGTCGTTACACCTGACGCATGAAGGCGCCGCTGCTCTGCCTACCTTTGGTCCTGGTCCTCGCTTGTGGCGGCACGTCGGGCACGTCGAGCGATGCCTCGGCTGCGGGCAAGACGTCGACGGCTGTTGGTGCCGGCAGCAGCGGCGCGGGCGTAGGCGGTGCCACGACCGCGGGCAACGGGAGCGGTGCCGGCAGTAACCTGCCGGGAGCAATTCCGATTGTGCCCGCGATGGGCGGAGACGTGCCCTATCAGCTTGGCACGAACACTTACGGCATCAGCGGTGGGGCGTTCCTCGCAAAATCGCCCATGGGAGCGACCACGGTGGTGTTGGACGACACGCAGGTGGGCAAGATCTGTCTCAAAGGCACGGTCGAAATGGTGCCGACGCCCGCCGATGGCAGCCACCCACCGTATTCGCAGTATTGGGGCATCGACCTGGGCTTCAACTTGAACCAAGCGGCGGATGCGACCGCGGGCAGCGAGAAGACCCCGTGGACCGTGCCACCGGGCGTGGTCGGCTTCTGGTTCACGGTGGAAGGAGCCATGATCCCGCAGCTTCGTTTCAAAACCACTCCGACCGGCAAAGACCCCGCCCAAGAGCAAGACTCTTGCGCCGTGGTTTCTCCGCTGAATGGCGTACCCAACCAGGTCTTGTTCAAAGACATGTTCGTTCAATGTTGGGACGGTCCGGAAGGCACCGGCGTCACGGACATCAGTCAGGGCTTGTTGGACGTTGGCTTGCAGGTCGCGGCCGACACCAATGCCGCGCAGCCCATCGACTTTTGTGTGACGGGTTTTGGCGTGGTCGAGAAGTGACTCGCGCCCCAGCCTCGTGACGCCCGCGGGCGTGTCCGCTTGCGTCGCGGCGCGCGAACCGCGATCTTACGGCCATGACCGAGCCCCTCCGAATCGGCGTCATCCTGGGCAGCACGCGGGTCGGGCGCTTCGCCGACAAACCGGCAGAGTGGCTGATGGGCCTAGCCTCGGAATGCGAAGGCGCAACCTTCGAGCGCGTCGATCTCCGCGACTACCCGATGCCGTTCTTCGACCAGCCCAAGTCGCCCCTGCGCGAGCCGTCGAAGGACCCGGTAGCGCAGCGGTGGGCGCGAAAGTTGGCTGAGCTCGACGGCTTCGTGTTCGTGACCGGCGAGTACAACCACGGCGTGCCGGCCGTGCTGAAGAACGCGCTCGACCACGTCTATGCAGAGCTCAACCGCAAGCCGGCCACCTTCGTCGGCTACGGCAACGCCGGCGGCGCGCGCGCCATCGAGCAGTTGCGCGCGAGCCTCGTCGAGCTGCAGGTCGCGCCACTGCGCGGGGCCGTGCACCTCAGCCGCGAGCAATTCGTCGGCATCTTGCTCGACGGCAAGACCTTCGCGGACTTTGCACCCCTCCGTCACGCCGGCCAAGCCATGCTGAGCGAGCTCGTCTGGTGGGCAGAAGCCTTGCGCGCCGGCCGACAGCGCCCCTTCGACGTTGCGTTGGTCTTTCACCGTTGAAGGGGGGCTCGGTTCGACGCTTCAAAACGGCAGCTGGCCTCGAGCGGGGGCCTCGGAACCGCTGTTCGGGCTCGTCACCGACAGAGCGCATCTTCACCTACCTACTCTAGTCCCTTAACTTGATTGAAATCTGGACGTCCTGCTGTTGGGGAGTCCTCATTGGCGAGTCGCCTAGTTCGAAGCACAGAGAAGTCGATGCGTGCGCTAGCGCTGGCCGTGCTTGCCATCGGCTGCGGCGACGACCATGCGGCCCCGGCGGCCAGTGAAGGCGGAGACACCACGGGGGTGGTGGCGGCAGACGCTTGTGCCACACCTCGCGAGGGCTGTGCCTGCGACGAGGAAGCAAAAGTCGTCGATTGCGGTGTGGTCCAAGAGAAGACCAACACCTACGTCCTGTGTCAGCACGGTTCACGCGCCTGCGTGGACGGAACCTGGAGCAGCTGCGAGCTGAACGGTGAAACGGCGACGATACCATCCCCGGACGCGCCCGATCAGAAGCACACGCTCGGCTTGGGCACGACCGCCAGCTGCGCCGCCGAAAACGCCTGTGACCCGTTCTGCCAAGCCATCGCGGATGACGCGGTAGGGCTGACCCCCAATCCGGCCACCGGTGTTCAGGCGACGCCGACCGGCCTCACGCTGATCCAGCATCCGCTCCCACCCGCGCAGGCCTGCACCGGGCTCACCCTCACCCCGACCAGCCCCATCGCGCTCACGGTCACCCAGCTTTCGCCGCTTTCCCCCAGCACGGTGCAGCTGACCGCCGCGCTGACGCCGAGCGGCTGCTACCCGGGGACCCCGCCCGTGCTTTGGGCGATCGATCGCTTCGACATCGCGACCATCAACAGTGGTCTTTTGACCCTGGTGTCGCCTATCGGCGGTCCCATCACGGTGACGGCTTACTCGGGGTCGCTGAGCGCGACGGCGACCGTCAACGTTCAGGTCAACGTGCTGGACGTGAGCCGGGCGCCGGCCGGAACTTCCAGCTCGTTCTCGCTTGCCACCGGCACGGCCGACACGGCCACGATTCTCTACCCGTACGCCGCCACCGTGTTCCCGCTCGGCCTTCTGCCCCCGCTCCTACAGTGGCGGTATGGCACGGCCGGAGCGGCTCAAGCGGTGAAGGTGTCGCTACGCTATCCGGCGAGTGGCACGTCCTTCAATTGGTCAGAAATCGTCCCGGAAAACGAAACACTGATCCTCAACCCGCCGACGAACACCATCACTCTCGCGGGCGGCCCGCGCGCTTCGATTCCAACCGCGGTGTGGAAGGCGTTCGAACAGACTGCCAAAGGCAACACCGGCGCGATCGTGTTGCAGCGCTTGACCACCGGCAGCGTGCGCCGCGCCGAAATCAG
>JBEQSW010000503.1:0-6110 GCA_040348565.1 Myxococcales bacterium
TGCCCGTCGTACTCGGGCGCGCGGCTGCGCACGTCGAGCGCCGGCCGCTTGGCGCAGCCGACCGCTAGACCTGTTCCCAGCGCCGCGAGCCAGACGAGCGCTCGATGGCGTCGAGCACGCGCTGATTGTTCACGCCGTCCTCGAAGTTCGGCGTCGGCAGCTGCTGCGTCTTCACGGCGGAGATCAGATCCGCCACCGTGTGCGTGAAAGAGTGCTCGTAACCGAGGATATGCCCGGGTGGCCACCACGCCTGAACATACGGGTGTTTGGCGTCGGTGGCGAGGATGGTGCGGAAACCCGAGTCTTTGCCCTCTTCCACGTACAGCTCGAGCTCGTTCATGCGCTCGAGGTTGAAGTACAGGCTGCCCTTGCTGCCGTTGATCTCGAAGGTGTTGTAGTTCTTGCGGCCGGTGGCAAAGCGTGACGCTTCCACGCTGCCGAGCGCGCCGTTCTTGAAGCGCAGGTGAGCGTAGGCGGCGTCGTCCACGTCGACCTTGCCCTTACCCTTGCCGTCGGGCATGGGCCGCTCTTCGATGAAGGTCTTGAGAAAGCCGCTGACTTCGCTGATCTCGCCGACCAGGTAACGCGCCAAATCCAGCGAATGCGAGCCGATGTCGCCCAGCGCGCCGGAGCCGGCTCGCGATTTTTCCAGCCGCCAAACGCGCGGGAACTGCGGATCGACGATCCAATCTTGTAGGTAGCTGCCGCGGAAGTGGTGAATGGTACCCATGCGGCCTTCGCTGATGATTTCTTTGGCCAGGCTGATGGCGGGGACGCGCCGGTAGTTGTGGCAAATCATGTGCAACACGCCGGCGCGCTTGACCGCGGCCAGCATTTGCTCGGCTTCGGACAGCGTGTTGGCCAGCGGCTTCTCGCAGAACACGACCTTTTTGGCTTCGGCCGCGGCCAGCGCGATGGGCAAGTGCGAGTCACCGGGCGTGCAGATGTCGATGATGTCGATGTCTTTGCGCGCGATCACGTCTTCCCAACGGGTCGCGTGCTCTTCCCAGCCGAGCGCCCCGGCGGCTTTCTTCACCTCGGCGTCGTTGCGACCGCACACGACCTTCAGCACCGGCTCGTAGGGCGTGTCGAAGAAGCGGCCCACTTGGCGCCAGGCGTTCGAGTGGGCGCGGCCCATGAACTGGTAACCGATCATCGCGACGTTCAGCTTCGCCATGCATTTCTCCGAAGGGCGGGGGTAGGAACTCCCAGACAACATCTCCTAAACTGGGGTGGGCTGGGAAGTCACGAATTTGCCCCTGAAATTGGAGGATAGTCGGAAACTTTTGCAATATCCGCGCAAGGCGCTGGCTGGTGAGCGCTTCCCTGCGCAGGAAGCTCGTCCAGGAGATCGGCGCAAACGTGTACGTCAGGTGCCTGGTAGGGATCGGTTCCCGGTTGCTAGCTTGCGCCCATGTCGCGTTTCGGAGCCAGGGCCTTGGCCGTGTTGGGTTTGCTTGGGATGCTGGGGGCATTCAACGCCTGCATCAAGAAGCGGCCCCCGGCCGAGCCGGCGCCGGTTGGCCCGGCACCCACCACTGTCAGCGCGCCCGCCGAAACTCCCACCGGGAAGTACGGGCAAGTAGCGGGTAGCTCGCTACTGAGCGACGGCATCAAATCTTTCGCGCTCCAGGGCAAGACCGAGCGCGCCACCATGTCTTTCGTGCCGGTGGAAGGACAGCCGTTCACCGAAGCCTTGCGCGCCGAGGTCACCCAGAAGTCCGGGAACAATTGGGACGTCCAGGTGCAAACCCGCGTCGCGCAGGCGGTCGCGGTGGGCGACGTGATCTTGGCGACCTTCTACGCGAAGACCGAGGCAACCCGGCAAGAGAGTGGCGAGGGGCAGACGGAGCTGGTGATGGAGCTCGCGCGGCCGCCCTGGGCCAAGTCGGTCAGTTACCCGGTGCACTTTGGCCGCGACTGGACGAAAATTTACGTGCGCTACAAGGCCGAGCGCTCGTACGCGCCCGGCGAGGCGCAGTTGATCTTTCGCTTGGGCTACGAGCCCGAGACCATCCAAATTGGCGGAGTCACGGTCGAAAATTTCGGCAAGCAGCTGGTGTTGGCCGATCTGCCGACGACCAAGATCACCTACCCGGGCATGGAGCCGGACGCGCCCTGGCGGCAAGCGGCTGCCGCCCGCATCGAGCAGCTGCGTAAGCAAGAGCTGTCGATCTCGGTGCAAGACAAGAACGGAAAGCCCGTCGCCGGCGCGGACGTGGTCGTGCACCAAACCAAGCAAGCGTTCGGCTTCGGCTCCGCGGTCGTCGCCCAAACCCTGAACGGCCCCGGCAACGAACGCTACAAGGAGCTGACCGCCGAGCTGTTCAATACCGCCGTGTTCGAGAACAACCTCAAGTGGCAGCCCCTCGCCGGTGATTGGGGCGGTGGCTGGACCGTCGACGCAGCGTCGAAGGGCGTCGACTGGCTGCACCAGCACGACATCCAGGTTCGCGGGCACGTGCTGGTGTGGCCCAGCTGGCGCAACCTGCCGCGCGCGGTGAAAGCGTTGGAAAAAGAACCGAGCAAGCTGCGCGCGGCCGTCAACGCCCACGTCACCGAGCTTGCCACTGCCATGCGCGGCAAGCTCGTCCACTGGGACGTCATGAACGAGCCGTTCGACAATCACGACCTGATGGATTTGTTCGGTGACGACGTGATGGTCGAGTGGTTCAAAGGCGCGCGCGCTGCCGATCCGGACGTGAAGCTGTTCATCAACGACTATGCCATCCTTTCGGGCGGCCCCGGCGACACCCCGCACCGCGATCACTACGAAAAAACCATCAAGTTTTTGATCGACAAGGGCGCCCCGCTCGACGGCATCGGCATGCAGGGGCATTTCGGCGCCGCGCTGACGGGCCCGGAAGATCTCCTCAAGTTGCTCGACCGCTATGCCAAGCTCGGAAAACAGATCTGGATCACCGAGTACGATCTCGACATCGACGACGAAGCCCTGGCGGGGCAGTTCACGCGTGACTTCTACACCACGCTGTTCAGCCACCCGGCGGTCGGGGGCATCTTGATGTGGGGCTTCTGGGACGGTGCACACTGGCACCGCAACGCGCCCCTGTACCGCAAAGATTGGTCGCTCAAGCCGGCAGGCGAGGCCTACCGCGAGCTCGTGCTCAAAGCTTGGCGCACCAACGAGCAAGCCAAGACGGATGCCAGCGGCGCTTACAAGACTCGCGCGTTTCTCGGAAAATATGCGATTTCTGCCTCGAGTGGAGGCAAGACGCGGAGCGTCGAGGTCGAGCTTCGGCCCGGCAGCGCGCCGGTCGTGCTCAAGCTGGACTGAGTCGACGGCGCGGCTCGACGGCGGCAGCGGGCGTCTGCTAAGTGCAGACGCTGGTTGATGCTGGCCTGGCTGTCGAAACCGCGTTGGAGCCTGGGCTCGCTCTTGCTGGCGACGCCGGTGTTCGCGTCGGCCTGGTTGCTGTTTGCGATCGAGCCGATGCTGGCCAAGCTGCTGCTGCCCACGCTGGGAGGCAGCCCAGCGACGTGGGCGGCCTGCATGGTCGCGTTCCAGCTGTTGCTGCTCGCCGGCTACGCCTACGCGCACGTGGGCGCGCGCTGGCTGGACACGAGCCGCCAAGCCGCCTTGCACGTGCTGGTGGTGGTGCTGGCGGTCGGGGTGTCTTTGCAAACGCAGCTGGGCGCGCCTCCCGCGCTGGGCAGCCTGCCGCTCGCGCTTTCGGTGCCGTGGTTCGTGGTGCGCCGCATCGGTGCGCCGTTCTTCGTGCTCGCCAGCAGCGCGCCCCTGTTTGCGCGCTGGGCGGGGCCGCTCGGTCGCTCCGGTCACGCGTTGTACTCGGTTTCCAACGCCGGCGCGCTGCTCGGGCTGCTGGCTTACCCCTTCTTGCTCGAGCCTTTCGTAGGGCTGCCGGTACAGCTGTCGCTGTGGGCAGCTGGCTTCGTGCTGTTCGGCTTGAGCGTGCTGCCGGTGTGCGTGGTGGTGACCCGCCGCCAGCCCAGACGGCGACCCCATGTGGCCCGGCTGGTACCGCTCCGCCAAAAGCTCCACTGGTTGGCGTGTGCGTTCGCGCCGAGCGCGTTGCTTTTGGCGGTCACGAATTACATCAGCGTTGACGTCGCCGCGACGCCGCTGCTGTGGGTGACGCCGCTCGTTCTGTATCTGGCTTCGTTCATCGTGGCTTTCGGTGCGCTGGGCCCGCGGTTGCGCAACTCCGCTTTGGTGCTGTGGGTAGCCGGGTCGGCCTGGCTCGCGCTCAACGGGTTTGCGACGGGAGCGGTGCCGTTGGGGCGGCAGGTCGTACCAGCGTTGCTGGCGTTGCTCGGCGCCTCGCTGCTGTGCCACGGCGAGCTCTCGCGCGGCCGCCCCGGGGATGCCGAGCCCACCGGCTATTTCTTGCTGATCGCCAGCGGCGGCGTGCTGGGCGGGGCGTTCGTGAGCCTGCTGGCGCCGCTGGTATTTCCGGATTTCTACGAGCTGGAGCTCGTTTCGATCGCGCTGTTCGTGCAACTGGTGCTCGGGCTGCGGCGCGAGGGCAAGGCTGAATCGTCTTCACGCGCGGCGCGGCTTCTGGTGTACGTCGGCGCCGGGCTGTGCTTGCCGCTGATCGCGGGAGAAGTGTTGCTGCGCAGTGCCAGCAACACCGCCGCCGGGCGTGTCGTCGAGCGACGGCGCAGCTTCTTGGGGCCGCTGCGCGTCGTCGATCTGGCGGAAGGTCGCGTGCTCACCCACGGGCGCATCCAGCACGGCATGCAGCTGTTCGGCGCCGCCCGCCACACCGCCACCATGTACTTTGGCGCCGGCACCGCCGTCGAGCGAGCTTTGAACCGCGGCGTGCCCGAGCGGCCACGGCGGTTGGGGGTGGTGGGGCTCGGCGTCGGCACGTTGGCCAGCTATGGTCGCCGCGGCGACACCTTCAAGTTCTACGAGCTCGACCCGAACGTCATCGAGCTGGCCCAGCGCGACTTCACGTTTTTGCGCGATTCTGCCGCGGAAATTGCGGTGGTGGCCGGCGACGGGCGCCTTTCGCTAGCGCACGAAGCGCCGCAGG
This sequence comes from Myxococcales bacterium, assembly GCA_040348565.1. Lineage (GTDB taxonomy): Bacteria > Myxococcota_A > Polyangia > Polyangiales > Polyangiaceae > PMG-095. The sequence continues at coordinate 5,022 of JBEQSW010000503.1, forward strand.
CTTTCGACGTGCTGGTGTTGGACGCGTTCTCGAGCGACGCCGTTCCGGTACACCTGCTGACACGAGAGGCGTTCGAGATCTACCTGCGCCACCTGGCGCCTGACGGCTTGCTGCTGGTCAACGTTTCCAATCGACACTTGGCCGTCGAGCGCGTGGTGCGAGCCAGCGCGCGCGCCGTCGGGCTATCCTGTGAGGTCGTCGAAACCAAGACGAACGCGCTCGGCCATGTCGTTCACGTGGTGTGGGCCGCGACGGCGAAAGACCCCGAGCGGTTGTCACGCTTGCTGAAAGATTTGCCCCGCTCGGACGCGCGCGCGCCGGACGTGCTGTGGACGGACAGCCGAGCCAGCGTGTTGTCGATTCTACGCTGAGTCCGCTACCGAGATTCCACACCTCTTGGGCTGCCAATCCGCAGCCTGAATCGCAGAAACTGTCGTGTCGGAAACAGGCACATCCTTTCGAGGGCGCGCGGAGTGCGTCGTGGGGCTGGCGCTTGCTGCTGGCTCGTGCCGAGGTCCCTGATTTTTTTCACAGGGGGGACGGGAGGACACTCATCATTGGTCTCATTTCAGTTGGTGGCCACGCCCGCTGAGCCTGGCTTCTGGCTTCACTGCGCCTCCGGCGCTCCCTCGCCTTCGGCTCGGGCCGTAGGCCTCCGTGGACTCCGTCCAGCACGCTGGACTCCGTCCACTCCGGCTCGTTTTCGCTCCGGTCCGGTGCTCACGTACCAACGGGAGCGCAGCTCCGGTCCTCGCGAAAGCCTCGCCAGAAACCAGGCTGAGCGGGCGGGCAGCTGACAAATGAGACCAGTGGTCAGCGGGAGGACGGGAGGGCGAGACGGAAGGCGAGAAATTTTGGGCTCGCGTTACTCCATTCATCGCGAGCGCCCAAGCCGCGATCGTCCAGTCTGGCCTTGCGACGCCACGGTAGCTTCTGCAACGGATCTGCGGCGCGGCAGCCGAGATTTTTTCACAGGAGACGTGACCGGAAAAAGCAATGGCGCGGCTTTCTGGTCGCGCGGCTCGCGGAGGCGTGCCGTCCGCCGGTTAGATCATGGCCCTCTCTCGTCGCGTCGCGTCGCGTCGCGTC
>JBEQSW010000517.1:0-2086 GCA_040348565.1 Myxococcales bacterium
GAGCGCTTCGACCGTGCGCTTGACGCCGTGCCGGCGAATACCGAGGCGGCGCGAGCCTGGCTCGCCCACCTGCGCGGCGCCGGGCGCAGCCCAGAGCTCGTAGGGCGAACCGCCAGCGTCGTAGTCGATCCAGATGGGCGCCGGGGCCGGTAGCGGCGTCGTCGGCGTCACGCGCGGGACGCCGCGCAGCGTGGGCGCGGCCAAGAGCGGCGCGGAAAGCTCCAGCTCTTCGACGTAGAGGGCTTCGGGTTGGCACTCGAAGGCGGCCGCCACGAACATGCCGTTGATGTCGATGGCGCTGACCGTCACGCCGCGCACGAACGCGCCTTTCGACTGCTCCGCCCAAGGCGCGACGAGTCGCCAGACCGCGCCGCGCTCGTCACGGGTAGCCGCCACGTCCAGCCCTTCAGGCCGCGCAAAATCAGCCGGCGTCACCAGGCCGCCGTTCGGCGCGCCGAACGCACGCACGAGCGCGCGAGACAGCTCCGGCTCGGAGAACGCCAACGCCCCCACCTCGCCGACGCGCGACAAGATGCCGGCGCGACGCTCGGCGCCGCGCTCGCGCGCCAACGCCACGCCCGGCTGCACCAGCCGCCCCAGCGAAGCTTGCGCCCCGTAGCCGACGGCTACGGCCAGCGCCGGAACCGAGCATGGCACACCCACGCGCGAAGCGAGCGGAGGCTCTTCGCCGGGCAGCGTGCCACGCGGCCGCTTGGCGTTCTTGCCCGGCTGGCGCACCCGGCCGTCGAAGGCGCGATCGCCCGTGCCGGTTCCGCCGAGCAACAGCGTCACGGGGCCGAGCAACACGCCCGGGTACGCGCCGGCGGCTGCGAAGTAGCCGGCCAGCACCGCGTCGATGGCGCTCGTGCCTCGGGCCAGCTCCTCACCAGCGGCCGCTTCGCAAAGGGGGTCGTTGGAGCGCGCCAGCGCGCGCAGGCGCAGGCTCACGACTCTTCGTCCTCGTCCTCGAAGTCGTCGTCCCCGTCTTCGTCTTCGTCCAGCTCGTCGTCGTCGTCTTCGTCCACGCCGTCGTCGTCGGCGGCGCCATTTTGGCTGGCACCCAGCAAGCCGCGCAGCTCTTTGGCCGCGCGCAGGGCATTGTCGCCCTCAATCACCACGTAGGCCTCGGCGAAATCGGCAAGCCGGTCGGCGGCGCGCTCGATGGCGGAACCGCGCACGCGCCCACCCGCGCCCAACGAAGAGATGCGGCCGTAAGCCACCGGGCCCGGGGGCAAATCGTCCCGCGCGGGATCGCGCGCCAACGTGACGCCGAGCGTCTCGGCCAAGGCTTCGGCCTCAGCCTCGGCCAAAAGCCCCGTGGGCTCCCAGGCGACCGCGATTTCCGCCGCCTTGAGCAGCTCTACCAAGCGCGTGAGACGGGCGCGGGTGCGAGCGCCGGGGCGGGCGGTCGGCGGCGTGCGCAGAACGATCCAACGCGCGCCCAGGCCGCGAGCGGTGTCGAGCGTCGGAGCCACGTCGGCCTCCGTGGCATCGCTTTCGAGCAAGGACAGCGGCTTCGGCACCAACACCGCAAACGCCAAGTGGGGCGGCGCTTCGCTCTTCATGGTCTCGAGCGTGCGACGCCGCGGCGCCCCGTTGTCGAGTCGCACCTCGAGCAAATCCAAGTGCTTGCCGTAGCGGGCAATCGAAAGCTTGGAGGGACTCTGACCGACTCGAAGAATCATGAAACCTGGCTAGCACCCGGGGTGCGTTCTTGGGTGGGGGGACGGCCGCGCGTCATAGCGTATCCCGGGCCCCTGGGCCAGGCGGCGGGCTGAAGTGGAACCACTGCGTCGGGCATTCGGCGACGAAGCCCTCCATGGCGCTCGCAGCTTGTTGAGCGGCGGCTTGCAGCTCCTCAGGCGTGGGGCGGCGTCCGAGGGCGATGGGCTCGGAAATCTCGAGCTCATATTCGAAAAAGCCAAGCCGGCGAGCGAACACCGGCAGCACCTGGGCGCCGCTCAGGCTCGCCAGCCTAAACGGACCTTCGGGCACGGCAAACGGCTGGCCAAACAGCGACACGTCGAGGACGCGCCCACTCGGCGGCACCCGATCGAGTTGCAGCGCCGCCACCCCACCCTTTCTG
>JBEQSW010000520.1:0-10440 GCA_040348565.1 Myxococcales bacterium
TCACCAGCTTCAGCCAGTAGCTCGAAAGCCGTGGCGTCAAAACCGGTACGCGTAGCGTGTACGGCCGCACGCCGAGCAGGCGGCTGATGCGCCGCAAGATCTCTTCGCCGGTCATGGTTTCGGGGCCGGGCAGATCGAAGACGCCGCGGATATCGGAGGGCAAATCCAGCGCCCGCACCAGCGCGAACGCCACGTCGTCGATGAAGATGGGTTGCGAATGGTTTTGGAGCCAGCTCGGCAAGATCATGAACGGCAGGCGCGCCGAGAGATCGCGCACCATGCGCCAGCTGATGCTGCCCGCGCCGATGATCATTCCTGCGCGGAGCTCGATGGTCGGAACCGTGCCGCTGCGCAGCAGCTCTCCGGTGGCCAAGCGGCTGCGCAAATGCTTACTTGCGGCTCCGAGCGGGGCTACCCCACCCAAATACACGATGCGCTGGACACCGGCTCGCTCGGCCGCGCGCAGCAAGCGTTCGGCGGCGGCGTGCTCTTTGGCTTCGAAGTCGCCCTCCTGCCCCATCGCGTGCACCAGGTAGACGATGGCCGTCACGTCCGCGACCGCTGCCGCCACGCTGGCGTCGTCGTCCACGTCGAACGCGACCCAGTTCTTGTCCGGCTCGCGCTGGGCGCGTCGTTCGCCGTCGCGGCTACCACAGCGCACTTCCCAACCGGCAGCGAGCAGTTGCGGGTACAGTTGCTGACCTACGAAACCGCTTGCGCCAGTCAACAGTACGCGACGCGGCATGGCCCGTAGCTAGCCAGAATCGCCGCGCGGGGGCCACCGTTATCCGGCTTTCTCCGCGCAGCGTGACTAAACCCTGATGCGGCGGCGTGGCATCTTCGCTAGGTCAGCTCCACGATCATCTCGATTTCGACGGCAATGTTGGTTGGTAGAGAGCCCATGCCGACCGCGCTGCGCGCGCCCACGCCTTCGTCCGGGCCCCACACCGCCGCGAACAGCTCGCTCGCGCCGTTGATGACCGTGGGGTGCTCCGTGAACGTGGGCACGGCGTTGACCATGCCCAGCACCTTCACCACGCGCCGCACGCGCGTGAGCGAGCCCAGCTGAGCCTTCAACGTTGCCAGCAGGCCCAAGCCGACTTGGCGTGCGGCCAGCTTGCCTTCTTCGAGCGTGAGATCTTGCCCGACTTTGCCCGTGATCAGCGATTTGTCGGCGCGGAGCGGTCCGTGACCGGACAGGTAGGCCAAGTTGCCCACCACCACCATTGGCTTGTAAACGCCCACTGGCTTGGGGGCGGGGGGCAGCTCCAGGTTCAGCTCGGCAAAGCGCGCGTCGGCGTCCATGGCCCGACTATCAGCCTTTTTGGGGTCAGCGCGGCAAGCACTTTTGCCTAGACGCATGACCGTTTACCCTGGCCCCGCGGGAAACGAGGAGCGTTCGAGCATGACCCTCTGGCACCGCGCGCTGGCTTGCGCGCTCTGGCTGGTAACGGAGATCGGTTGCAGCAGCGAAGATTCGGTCGGTCCGGCCACTGCCGGTTCCGCTGGCGTGTCGTCCAGCGCCGGCACGGGCGGTGTTGCGCCGAACGCCGGCGCGACTGCCGTCGGCGGTGCGGCTGGCAATTCGTCGGCGGCCGGCAGCTTGGCAATGGGCGGCAGCGCTGGCGCGACGCCTGCCGCCGGCTTCGACGCCATGCTGACCGTGAGCGCGCTCGGCGCCAACCAAAGCGTTGGCGTGGAATGGAACGCCGTTCCCGGCGCCACGTCCTACAAAGTCTATTTCGCCGAAGGCGCCGCGGCCACCAGCACGAGCTCGAGCGTCCAGGTCACGGCGCCTCATGCCGCGTTCGTGCATCGCGCGCTGAAGAACGAAACCGTCTATCACTACGCGGTTTCGGCCATCGTCGGTGGCAACGAATCCAAGCTGTCGGCTGATGTCTCGGCCACCCCTACTGGCGAATGGGCGCTCGAAGAGCTGGGTGACGGGCAAATCGAGGACGTGGCCACCGGCCAGCCAGCGCCGCGCATTCCGCTCGCCAAACGCGTGCACCTGCTGCTGTTCGCGGAAGGCTACACGGTCACCGACTTGCCGAAGTTTCACGCCGATGACGACCACGCCGGCAAGCGCGCAGGCGACGTAGACGCTTGGATTGATTACGTCTTCAGCATCGCGCCCTACAAAGATTTTCGCGAGGCGTTCGCGATTTGGTACCTGCCGCGCGCTTCGAATACGCACTTCGACGGCGCCGACACCGCCTTCATGGTGCCGGTCACCGACGCCGTCGGTACTGTTTCTGCGACGGGCGAAACGGCGACGCGCGCCTGGCAAGCCATCGGCCTGCATCCGGTGCCGCCCACCGACTTCACCTCCACCGGCTTTAGTAGCACGCGCACCCACGTCGCTTCTTTCTTGTTGTTCGACGCCGCGCGCGGTCGCGCTGGCGTCAGCGGGCTCACGTTGGCCCTGCGCAATCCGGCGCAATCTGCTCAGCGCATCGCCGCCGCCTTCGGGATCGGACACGCGCACGAATTCACCCACGCTTTCTCCAGCCTGCGCGACGAGTACATCGAGCTCGACAACAGCGCGCCCACCAACCCCGGCGAGATGAGCAACGTGGTCGCGGCCAACCAGTGCAGCAGCTTGCCCTGGCAACACCTGCTGAGCGGCGGTGCCTACAACGCCAACACCGAAAGCCTGGTCGGCGCCTTCGGCACGCCCGAGCAGGGCTATCACTCGGAGTTGGTTTGTCTGCTGAACGGCACCCATGACAACGCCGCCCACTACGGCGGAAATGGGCTTTTGCGCGACGACGACCGCATGTGCAACTTCTGCCGTGAAGTGACCGCGTTTCGTATCTACTCGCGCACCAGTATCTTGAGCGACGACAACGCCGGCTTCGCCATTTGGAAAGCCTCGTACCGCGCCAAGTTTTTCGCGCAGTTTCCGTTTCAATCTCCCGCGGTAGTGCCGCAGACCAACAACGTCCAAAACCCGGCCCAAGGGATGCCGATCTACGAAGCCTGCAGCGCCACCGCGCAGCTTTTGCGCGCCTCGGCCACGCCGCCCTCGTTTGCCGCAACCAACGCCGCGGCCGCCGGCAATTTCACGCGCGCGTCACCCGCACGTCAGGGCTGCATCGGCGAGCTTTAGCGGTATGCTGCAGGCATGAGGCCAGGTCAGGCGGTGTCGGGGTTGTTGGTGTTGTTGCTGGCGTGCAATCACGTGCCGCCGAAGCAGCCCAAGCGCGAAGGAGAGACGATTCGCTATCGGCTGCTGCTACGCGGCAATCCGGTCAGCTCGGCCGACGCTGCGCACTGCTTCGCCCAATGTCAGTCGGCGGAAACGCCGAACAAGTACGTCGACTGCTTGTCGGCGTGCCCCGGCTTCGAGACCACGCCGGGCGAGTACTGCAGCAACACCGACGTCCCGCCGGAGGCTGCTTGCCTCACCGTGCGCGTTATTTCCGCCAAGAAGGAGCCGCCGGCCGGCGTCGTGGTTTTGGCCATCATCGGGGAAGTAGCGCTCGTGGTCGGCGCGGCCTCGCTGTGCAGCATTTCGAGCACCCAATGCGGCATGCAAATGCCCCCGCCGCGGTGATTGGCGGCGCAGGGCAGTTCCGCTAAGAGCGGGCGTGGCCTTCGTTCCTGCGCATTCCTTCGTCGGTGAACCCGGCGCCCCCAAGCTCGCGCTCTTTCTGCACGGCGCGCTGGGCAGCGGCAACAACCTACGCAGCCTGGCCAGCAAGCTGGCAAAGCTGCGGCCCGAGTATCGCTTCTGTCTGGTCGACCTGCGCCACCACGGTGACTCGCAAGGCGCGCCGCCGCCCAACACCCTTGCCGCTTGCGCCGGTGATCTGGCCGCGCTGATTGCCGAGCTGGGTCAGGAACCCGAGGTCATTCTGGGGCACTCGTTCGGCGGCAAGACCGCGCTGATGTTTGCGCAGTTGTTTCCGGGGCGCGCTCGCCAACTCTGGGTGCTCGACTCCAACCCGGGCAGCCAAGAGCCTACCGCCGCCAACGAAGTCATTCGCGTGATTCAAGCCGTGCGCAATACTGCCACGCCTGCTGCCGACCGCGCGCACGTGGTGGCGGAGCTCGTAGGCCAGGGCCTCAGCTCCGGCACGGCCAATTGGCTTGCAACGAACTTACAGCGTCAGCCAGAGGGCTTCGTGTGGCGCTTCAATCTGGACGCCATTTACGAGCTCATGCTCGACTACTTTCGCGTCGATTTGTGGGGCGTCTTGGAGTCTGGGGCAGCAGATTCGGACTTTCGGGTGGTCGTGGCCGAGCGCAGTGATCGTTGGGCGCCGGAAAACCGCGCGCGCCTGGAGGCCATGTTGGAGACTGTTCGCGCCAATCACGGCAGAGAAGGAACTGTTCGCGGCTCGGGAACAGTCGAGCTGCACATCGTGCCGAACGCCGGTCACTGGCTGCACGTCGACAACCCCGCGTTCTTGCTCGAGCTCATCAGCCAAAATCTGTACTAGCTTCGGCGGCTCGGAGGATTTTGTATGCGAGTTTCATATTGCTTGGGTCTCTCGTGGTCCGTTCTTGCTGCTGCCGCGCTCTTGGCAGCTTGCGGTGGTAGCCAACCTGCCGCCACCACGCCGGCGGAGCCCGGTGCCGCGCCGGCAGGCGAAGCGCCCGCGGGCGGCGGTGAGCTCACGTGGAGCGACGACATGTCGGTGAAGGACAAGGCCGCCTTCATGAAAGCGAAGGTCATGCCGGCGATGAGCAAGGTCTTCAAAGACCACGACGCCGCCAAGTACGAAAAGTTCAGCTGCAAGACCTGCCACGGCGCCGACATGAAGCCCAAGCCGCAGATGGCCTTGCCCGAGCTGCACTTCAAGGACGGCAAGATGGCCGAAGCCGAGAAGATGCCGGAAATGGTGAAGTGGATGCACGAGTCGGTCGTGCCGGCGATGGCCGACGTGTTCGGCAAGAAGCCCTACGACCCCGCCACCAACTCGGGCTTTGGCTGCATGGGCTGTCACAAAGTAAATATGTAGCCTGCGCTGCGTGGACCGGCCTGCGCGCTACGGCGTGCGGGCCGAATCGCGCGGCAAGCTCAGACTGGGGGTTTGCGGCTCGATTTCGAGCGAGCCACGTGGCCGAAGAGGCATGGGACGGGGAGGGCGCTAGGCTCGGTGGGTGAACATCGCGGGCCTGGATTTGAGCGCAAGCTACTTGGTCGCCAACTTCGCGGTGTCGGGTGTCGGCTTCGTGCTGTTCAGCTACGGCCGCAAAATGAGTCGCATGCCGCAGGTCGTCACTGGCCTGGTGCTGATGATCTTTCCGTACTTCGTACCGGGAGTGCTCGCCATGCTGGGCGTGGCCGCGTTGCTGTGCGGCTTGCTGTACATGGCGGTGCGGGCTGGCTACTGACAGACGGTGGCGTTCAGTTGTAGCGAATCGAACTGAAACACGGTGTCCCAGAGGTGGGCGACCAAATCGAAAGTGTACATTTGGTCGGTGCCGGCGAGCTGCAGCACGTCTGCCTTGGGGGCGTTGTAGGTGAAGGCTTTCCACGCCGTCTGCGCCCCGGCCGTGGCTTCGAAGCTGTGAAATTGGGTGAACGGGTCGATGGCGCCGTCTTCGTACAGGGCAATGACGAGGTAGTCGTCGGCCGGGAGCTTCGTGCCAACGGTGAGCTTGTAGTAACCCGTGACGGTGAGCGACACCATGCCCTCGGGGAAGGTCATGTACTGCAACAGATCGCTGTACTGCTGCTTCTTCGCGTTCACGGCAGCGGGGCCAAACTTGGCCACCTTGGTGCCGGACTGGGCCCCGGCTGCGGTCACGATGTTGGCAGCCTCGCTGGTCGACTCGTCCCAGTCACCGACCGTGTCGAAATCGGGAGCGGAAAGCAGCTGCATCACGGTCTTGGGCCCTGCGACGCAGCCAATGCCCGCTTGGCAGGCTTCGCACTGGGTCGCGTCGCACAGCGTGTCTTTCGGCGTGTGGACGCAGACGCCGGCGCTGTTGCAGGTGTCGGTGGTGCAATCGATGGTGTCGTCGCACTCGTTGGCGCTCGCGCAACCGCTGGGGGTTGGGTCACCGCCCATGCCACCCTCACCGCCGGGGGAAGCACCGGCAGAGCTGCTGCCGCCCGTAGCCTTGCCGCCGGTTGCCGGCGTACCGCCCGGGGCCATGCCGCCCATGCCGGTGTCATCACCGCCGGCCGGCGCCCCGCCATCCATCACCCAGGTTTTACCGCCAATGGATCCTTTACCGCCGTTCGTGGCTTTGCCGCCATTCGACGTCTCGCCGCCGCTGCTGCTGGTGGCGCCCGCGCCTTCGTCCAGCGCCGGATCCACCTCGTAGCTCGAGATGCCGATGATGTTCGAGCAGGCGCCCAGCATCACCACGACCGCAAGCCCAGACCAAGACCTCAATAAGCCTCCGCGCATAGCCGCGTCATCATCGCACAGGGCGCCAGCTGGGTGGTACTTCCTGAAACCGGGGCGGCTCCCGGGTCGGCCACTGTCTCCTACATCAGCACTCGGCGTGTTGCTTCGTTTGCCCATTTCACCGCAACCCTTGGCGGCCTAGCCCTGCCGCCAAATGCGTGGTGGCCGCTAGCCCGTTCGTCCAGGCAGCCGCACTCCAAACTCTCGTTCCGCTCTCAGCCGATTGTGGGCCCTGCACAGCACCCGCAAGTTTTCGACCGACTCCCCGCCGCCCGTCGCCCAAGCCTGCCGATGGTCCAGCTCCAAAAACGCGCGTTCCCGGCAGCGGTGCCCATCCGGCGCCACGTGGCTGCAGCAAACTCCGTCGCGCTCCCACACCTGCCGCCGCACCGCGTGCGCCACGTGCCTACGCCTGCGCGGCGATTTGTCGGCGGGTGGGCTCGCTGGCTCCCCCGCGCTGATCGCGGCCTCATGCTCGCGCTTAGTTGCCACTTCGCCCAAACGTCGGGCTTCCGTTTCGCGCTCGCGTCGTGTCTCGCGCTCGCGTCGTGTCTCATTCTCGTTCTCATGCGCTGGCGCATTTGTGGCGGCGCGCGCCGGCACGCGGTCGACCTCCGGTTTGCGATCTCGCGAATCGCAATGCCGGCCGCGCTCGCGCCCCAAATCCCGCGTGGGCATCAATCGCTTTGGCTGGCCAAAGCGCCGCGCGCGCAACTTGTCGAGCAGCGCGTCCAGCGCGCGTGCCACCACCACCGCCAGATCTCCGGACGGATTGGCATGGCTCATCAAGTCTCGTGCCAGCTCCAGCTTCTCTCGTAGTGCCGCGTCGACGTGCAGCTGCAAGCAATAGCTGTCGTCAGCCAGCGGCTCCAACGTCCCAGAAGGTCCTGCCGCTACCATGCCGCTCCGCACCGGCAACCGGCGCACGTGGCTTGCCACCGCTTCCTTCGGCCACCGCCGCGCCAAAACTTCCAGCACTTCTCGCTTCGATTTCCCGCGCACCTCCGCCAGCAACTCCAAATGATTCTCGGGCGTCAGCCGCTTTGCGATCAACGCCACCGTCGTCAAATGCAACTCGCGCCGCTCCAACAGCTCGAAAACCACCGGAAATCTCCGCCCCGCCCGCGCCGCGCAAATTCGATAAAACGCTTCGCTTTCGCTCAACCCCAGTCGCACCAAGCAATACTCGAACAGCGATCGCCCCCCGAGCAAATGCAGCCGACGCGCATCCACCTCCGCCAAGTGCGCCACTACCCGCGCATCCGTCCGCCCTCCCGCCGCCAACAAATCCAACAACCCCTTCTCCAACTCCCCATTCGACACACCATCCAACGCCCAAAACCCCTTCTTCATGCCACCAACCCTACCACCCCGTTTCTCGACCGCCTCAGCGCCCCATCCGCACGCGAACGCTCCTTTCTCCTTCTCAAAACTCAAACTCAGCGCGAAACCTCGTCCAAGCCGCGCCTAGCGCGAGCAAGCCCCCGTTCAACGGCGTCACGCAGACTTCGAGGCGAGGCCGCTCCAAAACGCGTCAACAAAAATCGAACGACAAGTAGCCATCTTGCGCGCTAGCGTTAAGGGCACCGAGAGCGAATTCGGCGCCCGTGAGAGACGACTGAGCAAGCGGGACGATGCGCCTGCGTCCCCGAACAAAGGAGGACGCCCCCCGAATGAGCACGCCTTCATCCGCGACGCCAGCTCGTGGGCGGGCCCGATTACCCACGGCGCCACCTCGTCGCATGACTTTGGCCAGCCCAAGTGCAGCGCCCATCACCTGCACCCGAAAGCGGAAGTCGATACCCCGCGATGCGTCGCTCACCGCCGCGCTTCCGCAATCCACCCGGCCACGGCGTCGTGCAATCTTCGGGCTCAATACCACCCGGTGTTCGCGAAGCAGCGGCGCGTGTGATGTGATCTCGAGCAGCGGAGGCGCCGGCGAAGCTGGCGGCCACGGTGGGCACGGCGGCGCCGCCAACGACCCCACGCTACAAGCGGATTGAGGCGGCGGGCCCGGTCGATGTCGCCGCCGGCATGGGGGAAAGGGCGCCACCGGTGGTGTCGGATGCCCCGGCTTAGGCGGCAGCGGCGGCCCCTCGTCCGCCTCAGAAGACGTCCGCCGGATACCCTGACGCCGGCTTGAGCTACCATCGCCCCGTCAGCCGGGAGCGCTCATGACCGACGAGAACGACGAAGCAACGCGCGCGTGGAACGGAGTCCTGTTCGACAAATTCGCGCGCTTCAAAACCATCCTCACGACTGGCCTGTCACGACACGGTGAGACGCTAATCGAACGGCGCCCACCGCCCGCCGGAGCGCGCGTGTTGGACTTGGGTTGCGGCTTCGGAGACATGACCCTGCAGCTGGCAGAAAAGCTCGCGGCAAGCGGCGGCACCGCCGTGGGCGTGGACGTCGCTTCGAACTTCGTGGATGCGGCAACGCGCGGCGCGCTCGAAGCCGGTAGCAAGAACACGACCTTCTTCCGCGCCGACGTGCAGACGGAAGATTTGCGTGGCCCCTACGACGCCGCGTACTCGCGCTTCGGCATTCAGTTTTTCGCGTCGCCCGTCGCGGCGTTGCGCAACATCAAGCGCGCGCTCAAGCCCGGCGGCTCGGTCGCGTTCGTCACCTGGCGCAAGCGCGAAGACAACCCGTGGCTGCACGTGCCCGAAAAGTGCGTGCGCGCCCTGATCGCCGAAGAAGAAGAGACCGCGGACGAGCCGACTTGCGGCCCCGGCCCCTTTTCGATGCGGGGCGCCGACTTGGTCAGCGATCAGCTGAAGGCCGCCGGCTTCACGCAGATCGGCTTCGAGCGCCACGACGTCGACATCTGCGTGGGTAGAGATCTAGACGAAGCCATCGCCTTTGCCATGGCGCTCGGCCCCGCCGGCGAAATCATGCGCCTGGCCGGCGCAGTTGGAAAGCAGCGCGAGCCGGAGGTCATGGCCGCGCTGAAGGACGCGCTTGCCGGCTTCGTCACCGCGCGCGGCGTCTTCGCGCCGTCCAGCACCTGGTTCATCACCGCCAAGGCATGAGGCAAGCGGCGTGGTAGGCTGACGACGTGACGGCGCTGGCGGATTCTCGCTCTATTGGCCTACAAAAGGCGCGTGAGCTGTTCGCCGCGCGCAGCTGGCAGGACGCGCACGACGCCTACGCCGCCGCCGACAGCCTAGCGCCGCTCGAGCCCGCCGATCTGTGGCATCTATCGTGGGCGGCTTCGCTGTCGGGGCGAGACGCGGCCGGCTTTGCCGCGCTCGAACGCATCTATCAGGCGGAGCTGGATCGCGACGCGCGGGCCGCAGCCCGTGCTGCGTTTTGGCTGGGCTTTCGGCTGGTGCACCTCGAGCCAAGTCGCGGTCAAGGTTGGCTGGCGCGCGCCGAGCGTTGTCTGGAGCGCGCTCCAGAAGATTGCGTCGAGCGCGGCTACCTGTTGCTCCCGCAGGTGCGTCAACACTTTGCCGCTGCTCGATATGCCGAGGCGATGGAAGCCGCCACCGCCGCCGCCACCCTGGGCGAGCGTTTGGGTGAGCGCGACCTCGCGATCTTTGCTCGCAACCTGCAAGGCCGAATCTTGATTCGCCAGGGCTCGCTGGAGGCGGGCTTGAAGTTGCTGGACGAAGCCATGCTGGCGGTGACGGCGGGTGAGCTGTCACCCGTGCTCACGGGGCTCGTGTATTGCTCGGCCATCGACAGCTGCCAAAGCGTGTACGCGCTCGAGCGCATGCGCGAATGGACCGAATCTTTGCGTGGTTGGTGCGACGCGCAGCCACAGCTGGGAGTATTCGCGGGCGCGTGCTTGGTGTCGCGCGCTGAAATCATGGAAGTGGCCGGTGAGTGGTCGGGCGCGCTGGAAGAAGCGCGGCGCGCCGGCCAATTCTTGCTGCGATCGGTCGGGCCGCGGGCGGTGGGCGAAGCCGTTTATCGCGAGGCCGAGATTTTGCGGCTGCGCGGCGAGCTGGAGGCGGCCGAAGCGCGCTTTCGCGACGCCAGCGAAAGCGGTCGAGATCCGCAACCCGGCCTGGCGCTGTTGCGCCGCGCGCAGGGGCGGCCTGATGTCGGTGTGCAAGCC
>JBEQSW010000451.1:0-16743 GCA_040348565.1 Myxococcales bacterium
CGCCGGCTAGCCGAGCTCACACGCTTCTACGCGGCCTTGCGCCTGCCTGCCAGCGCGATCGAAGCATCCGACCAGTCCATCGCGTCGTACCCCAGCGATTCGGTTTGGGAGGAACGCATCGTACTGCTCACCAATCTTGGCTTTTCGGGTCCGGCTCGTGAAGCGTTGGCCGAACGGGAGAGCCTGAACCCGGAGCCGCAATGGTGGTACCTGGGCACTCGCGCCTACCTTGCCGAGTGCGACGGACGGCTCGAGCAAGCGCTGGAATTGGCGGAGCAAGCGCTTCGAATCAAAGACGACGTCCTGTGGTGCCTCGGGCTGCGCGCATCGTGTCGACACAAGCTGGGGCGACGTGAGGAAGCAGAGGAGGATTCGAGGCAAATCTGGCAGCGGTACGACCCCGCCGGAGTCGAAGACCGCGCCTTGTTCGGCATCATCGCGCTCAGGCTCGGTCTGATCGAAAACAGCCGGCAGATCTTGGAAACGCTCATCGAGACCCCCGACGACGGCCCGAAGGCGGAGCTCTACCTGGGCCTAGCCGACCTCCGTGAAGGTCGAGCCGCCGCGGGTGAAGAGCGCATACGCCGCGGCTTGGCTGGAGCGACCACGCCCGAGATCAGGGAATTTTTGGATGTGGATCTGCCCGAGGCCTTGCAAACGAGCGGCGGCGCCTTGGACGCGGTGGGCGCCCGGCTAAGGGCAGAGATTCACGAACGCCTGGCCAAGCCCTCCGAGCCTTACGCGGCGGAGCTGTCCCGCGTCATCGCCGATGCCAGCGCGGCTCGGTGCGCGCAACAGGCAGCGCTTTTGACTCTGGCGCGCTGCCGCCTGCGAGACCAAGACTACCTCGGGGCGCTCGCGCTCCACGCTCGGCTACGCGGGTTGTCGCCCGAAATACCGGAAAGTGAGCTGGCACTGGGCGTGAACGCCGTGCTTGCAGGTCTTTCCAGCCGCGTGGACGAGGCCTTCGCGGCGCGCGCTCCCCTCGGCATCGTGGCGCCTTTGACAGAGGCACTGGCCTTCGACCTCGATGTCGCAGCCAAGCACCAACTTCGTTGGCTACTCGGGCGCGGCTTGCTGTTGGCGGGGCTGGGCCAGGAAGCGGCTGTGCATTTGCAGGCCGTGCTGGCGTCTCCAGCTTGCGAAGGGCTCGAAAACGCGCGCGCCCGCGCCAGCTTGGGCTACGCCGCGTTCGTCTCCGCACAGAAGGGGGTCGCCAAGCAAGAGCTCCGCCTGGCGATCGCGAAGCTTCGCGAGCCGGGCTCCAGCGCTACGGCGTCGGAGCTCGGAAACGTCTGCCGGTCATACCTGGATAGCGTCGATCGCTACTGGGAGCTGGATTCTTTGTGGGCCGAGCTCGCTTCCAGTCCCAACGAAAGCGATGATTTCAGGGACGACGTAGCAGCAGCCCGCGCGTCGCTGCGCGTCTTCCTCAGCGAGCACTTTCGCTTGAACGCCCGACCTGCCTTTCCCGCGACCGTTAGCCCCATCATCGTCTCTCTGGCCAGCAGCCTCGTGCCCGACGACACCAGCGAAGCGAGTCCGGTGTTCGCCAGCTACATCCCCGCCATGCGCGAGTCGCTCCAGCGAAGCACAGGCGTGCCCGTGCCAGCGATCACCCTCCGGCCCGACGAAGACGCGCTCGCCGGAGCCTATTCCCTTCTGCTCAACGAAATCCCAGCAGCATCCGCGCGGCTCGAGCCCGGCTGGATTTACGCCCAGTCCTCGGAGGCCGAGTTGATGGGGCTCGGCGTCCCGACCTCCGCCATTCACGCGGCTCCGGCAGCGCTGGGCGGAGCCTGGATTGAGCGCGACTACGCCGAAAAAGCAGCCGCGCTCGGCGTTAAGCTACTGGTGGACCCACTCGCCTTCGTGGTCCGCCACCTCGAGCGAGTTCTGCGGGCGAACATGGACGAGATCTTTCGATTGAGCGACGCGGAAGAACTACTCGGGTCGCTCGCGCAAGACGAGGCCGGGGCAAAGGTCCTGGAAGGCGCGCTGCCGGACGCTGGCAGCCGACGCGCCTGCGCCCGCGTTCTGCGATCGTTGGTGCACGAGCGCGTGCCCATCACCAATCTGCTGGCCATCGTCGCAGCGTTCGGAGAAGCGCGCACCAAGACTACCGATTCTCGGGAGCTCTTGCGCGCGGTGCGACTTGCTATCAGCCGCGACTTGCCAGGAATTCACGGCCCGCAGAGCGTCGACCTCCCCACCGCCCTCGAGAGCGACATCCAAAAAGGCATGAATTTCGAGGCGACGCCGCCCTTCTTGGCGCTCTCACCGCCGACGGCTCATACATTGCTCACAAGCCTCAGAGATCTGCTGCAATCGCACCGTGCGCCAGGCCATGCCCTAGTCGTCAAGGAAGCCGCGGTGCGCCCCCTCGTTCGCCGGCTGGTCGAGCTGGAGTTTCCGGAAGTCTCCGTGGTCTCCGCCGAGGAACGCCTGCGAGCGAGCCAAGACGGCGGGGACAGAGCACTTTCGGGGGGAGGGAGCTAGTCCGATGCGCGAGTCCGAGCTTCCGGAAATGCGGGTATCGATCAAGCTGGGCTCTGCCCTCGCCAGGCTCCTCGAAGGGGAGCACGCCCCGCGCCTGCAAGCCCGCTGCGCGGAGACGCTGCGTCGCGTTTTGGCAACCATGGGCATTCCGGCGGCCCCAGCAGCGCGGCTCGAGTTGTTGCCTGCGGGAGTGTCGGCGCTGATGCAGGTGTCGATAGACGCTCGCGAGTGTCCTTGCCCCACTCCTATGTTGCTGATCGCAGCCGCATACGGCATGGGGGTGCCGCTCGGGAGTTTCGCCGATCCACAGCTGCAACGCTGGCTCGCGACGGCCGAGCCCGCCGCCCTTGGCCGCTGGCTAGAGCTGATCCTGTACGAAGCGATCTCGCGTCGAGCGTCGGTCTTGCTTGGTCCCGCGCAGCTCGCGGCCTATCGCGCGCGGCTCGTGGCGGGGCCAGACCGGGAGCGCCTTCGTCTCCCTTCCGACCAAGTCCTCGGCCAAGTGCTGGGTCGAGTGTTGGACCAAAGGCTGTCGCTCGCCGATACCGGGAGCGTCGCCGAATGGATCGCGAGCACCGCGAGCTCGAGCTCGAGCGTGCCAAGCATCGCCGAAGGCCTGATGACGTACCTGCAGCCCAATCACGTGGGGTTGCGCATGAGCGAGGCGACCCTTCGCGAAATGACGCTGGCCGCTGGCGAGGGCTCTCGGGACGCCTTTTCCCTGCTGCGAAGCGCCCTTTTCTACCAGCTTGGCGTGCACTTGCCCGACTTCTTGCTGGAGGTCGATCCCGAGCTGGAGGGACGTAGCTTCGCTTTGCGAATCAACCATCTCTCGACGCTACCTCGCGTCGGACTGGCGCCCGACGAATGCCTCACCAGCGCGACGACGGATGCGCCGCCTGACTCGACCCCCAAGCGTGCCCGCAATCCTGCCACGGGCGAAGCCGCGTCCATCGTCGCGCGGTCCAGCGCCGCTGCGCTTCGGGCCTCGGGCCACACGACATGGGACGCGTTCGGCTACATGGTGCTGTCGCTCGTCGACCAGCTTCGGTCGCACGCCGCGTATCTGTTGGAAAGTCCACGCCCCAAACGATTGAAGAAGCGGAGATGGTCGAAGCGTAGCCACCGGCGCGCCGGGTCCACCCCACAACGGGCGACCCCAGAACTCGAGCACGTCTCGGATACCGAGTTACTGACGCCCGTACTACGAGCGCTGGTGGCGGAGCAAGTATCGATCCGCGATCAAAGCCGCATCAGGGAGCTGATCCAGGAATTCGGGAGCATCACCGTCGGCTCGACGACCTCCATCGTCTTCGATGACCGACTGCCTGTCGTGGAGCCAGCCAGCGATGCGGCGTCGGAAACCGACCGCCTGACCGCGTTCGTTCGCATGTGGCTGAAACGGCAGCTGAGCCATCACTACGCGATCGATGGCTCCACGCTCGTAGCCTATGTCCTCGATCCGGAGCTCGAGCGTGAGCTAGCGACGGAGTCGCCGACTCCAGAGCGCGCTGGAGCGATCGCCAAGGCTGTCATCGAGCAGGTTCCAGAGCGCTTCATGGGCCGCGTGCTTTTGACGACCATCAACGCGCGGCCGCGATTGAGCCGCATCCTGCGCGACGAGCTTCCGGGCCTGCCCGTTCTCGCCTACCAGGAGTTGTCGATAGATACGAGCATCCAAACTATTGGGCGCATCAGCGTCGATTGAAGCGCCGCGCGGCGCATCACAGCCAGGACGCCACGACGGTGCCTCGAGCTCCGTCGCTACTGCCGCATTTGCTGAAATACCCAGCGGGCGACGTGCTCGGCGCCTTCGATCGAGAAGTGGACGCCGTCGGGGCGCAAGGGCGCGTTGTTGGGCAGGTTTTGTTGGCACTGGCCGTTCGGGCACAGGCGCTGGTGCAGGTCGACGAGGCGCGCGGAGGGCGAGGTCGCGATGGCGCGGCGCAGCGAGGCGTTGATGCAGTCGATTTGCGCGCGATACTCCGGCTTGTCGTAACGGCCGCTGGGATAGGGCGCGGTGACGACGAAGAGCCGACCTTCGGGGCGTTCGGCATCGTGCAGTCCACGCCGCAGCGTGGCTTCGAACTTGGCGTCCCAGTCGGGGCGACAGGCGGTGTGCCAGTCTCCGTCGACGCTGAGCCCGTGCAGAAACGCGCCGGCTAGGTAGATGATGGTGGCGTCGGGCCGCAGCGCTCGCACCTGCTCGGCCCAGTGCCCGCCGTCGCAGCTGTCGCCCAACATGGTGCAGCCGTCCTTGCCTAACAGCTCGACGGCCACGCCTTTCTCGCGCAAGGCCCGGAGTCCCCAACCGAGCGAATTGGCCGTCGAATCCCCGAAGACGGCGACGCGATAGCTCGGAAATTCCAAGCCCGAAGCGCCGCTGGTCAATCGCTCCGGCTCAGCGCTCGAGCTGCCGCGCGCGTCTTTGGAGCGCACGACCAGAAACAGCGCGACCACCAGCAGCGCCGGCACCCAGTACTGCAGGCGTTTGAAGGCAAAGCCGTTGCGACGAATGGGCCGTTCGATGGCATAGTAAGACGCGAGCGCCACGGCGAAGCCGAGCGTGAAGCGCAGCAGCTGGAGCGCCACGCCGTGCAGCTGCGTGCGCTCCTCCGTGAGCAACACGTTGACCGGCCAATGCCACAGGTACACGCCGTAACTGATGGTGCCCAGCCACGCCAACGGCTTCAGCGAGAGGGCGCGTGCCACCAGGCTCTTGCGATCGAGCACCGCACACGCAATCAACACCAACGCCGCGAGCTCACTGAGCCAAAAGCCGCCGTGGTAGAGGAACGAGCTCGTGCCATGGAGCTTGCACCAAGCGATAGCCAAGCCGGCCGCGGCGACTAGCCCCAGAGCGTCCAACCAGCGCGCGCACGTCGCCGGCAAGCTCGAGCCCAGCGGCAACAACGTGGCCAGCGCCGCCCCCGCCAGAATGGCGGCCATGCGCGTGTCCGTTCCCAAATACGCGCGACTAGTGGCGCCGGCCGAGAACAACGCCGCCATGGCGGCCATCGACAGCAACGTGAGCAGCAACGACACGCCCAAGACGACGCGCGGCCCGTGTCGTCGGAGCAGCACCGTCACGATGAGCGGCCAAACCAGGTAGAACTGCTCTTCGATCGACAAGCTCCAGGTGTGCTCGAGCGGCGAAGGAGCCGAGAACAGCTGCCAGTAGCTGCGGTGGTCGAAGATGGCGTGCCAATTGGCAAAATAGCCGAGGCTGGCCAGCGCCTGCAGGCGCAAGGTGTGCAGCTCCTCGGGTCGCGCGAACACCCAGCCGTACACGGCAACCGCCGGCATCAACGCCAACAACGCCGGAAACAGCCGCCGGGCGCGCCGCACCCAGAAAGCCGCCAGATCGATGTGGCCGCGGTCGCGATGCTCCGTCAACAGCAGCGACGTGATCAAGTAGCCGGAGAGAACGAAGAACAGATCCACGCCCAGGTAGCCACCCGGGAGCAGGCCATCGGCGTGAAAGAGCAACACGCCTACGAGCGCGAGACCGCGCAAGCCGTCCAGTGCCGGAAGGTGCACCTTGTGTTCAGTAGCAGCGGAAGAATGAGTCAGGGCGCGCACCCTAGCAGCACCTGCGAAAGCATCCACCAGCCTGCGTTTCGCTGGCAACACTGTCGCATTTCGCCGCGTCGACGGTTCAGCGAGCGGCGTCGGCCGACGCGCGACAAAGCTGAAGCCAGCTTTCGAGTGCTTGGCTGCGATACTTGCGCCGGTGCAGGACGAAGAAGAACGCGCGCTGAAAATCGCGGCGTGGCACCGAGCAAGCGACCAGCGTTCGTCGCTTCAGCTCTTCGGTCAGGGCTAAACGCGAAAGACACCCGAGCCCCAGGCCGGCGGTAACAGCGCCTTTGATGGCTTCGGTTTGCGAGAGCTCGAGGGCGATTTTCAAGTTGGGCAGTAGGCCGTGCAAGGCGTGGTCGAAGGCTTGGCGGGTGCCGGAGCCGCGTTCGCGGATGATCCACGAGGCTTCGGTGAGCTCGGCGTCGCCGAGCGACTTGCGCTTTGCCAATGGATGCCGCGGAGAGCAAAACACGACCAGCTCGTCGCCGCGCCAACGTTTGACGTCCAGCTCGGGATCGGACAGCTCGCCTTCGACGAGGCCCACGTCGATCTCGAACGATTTCACCTGCTGGGCGATCTCGGCGGTGTTGGCAATGTGTAACGACACCCGGGCATTGGCTTGGTCGCGCAAGAAGCGCGTCATCAAGCCCGGGCACAGGTAGTTGCCGATGGTGAGGGTGGCGCCCACGCGCAGCTCGCCCGAAGTTTGACGCGACAGGTGGTGCTCCAGAGCGCGGGCTTGCTCGCACACCGCTTCGGCTTCCGGCCAGAGCGCGCGCCCCAGCTCGCTCAGGACGAGCCGCTTGCCCACGCGCTCGAACAGACGCACGTCGAACTGCCGCTCCAAATCCGCCAGCGCGCCGCTCACCGCCGACTGCGACATGAACAGCGCCTCGGCGGCGCGGCTCACGCTCTCGGCGCGGGCGATGGCGGAAAAGACTTCGAGCTGGCGCAGGGTGTACCGCATATCGGCGTTACCGATTATTATGTCCTGAATTACCCGTTTTACCGAATAACTTTCGAGCGCTAAATCCTCCGGGTGAGCCAGATCAACCGAGAAACCGTGCTGAGCGTCCGCCACTGGACCGACTCGCTGTTCAGCTTCACCACCACGCGCAGCACCGGGCTGCGCTTCAAAAACGGCCACTTCGTCATGATCGGCCTGGAGGTCGAGGGGCGACCGCTGCTCCGCGCCTACAGCGTGGCCAGCCCCAACTACGAAGAGCACCTCGAGTTTTACAGCATCAAAGTGCCGAACGGCCCGCTGACCTCGCGCCTCCAGCACCTCAAGCCCGGTGACGAAATCCTCGTCGGCACGAAGCCGACCGGCACGCTGGTCTTGAACACGCTGCGTCCCGGCAAGCGCCTGTATTTGCTGAGCACCGGCACCGGGCTCGCGCCCTTCTTGAGCATCATCCGCGATCCGGAAACCTACGAGCAATACGAGCACGTGATCTTGGCGCATGGCGTGCGCGTGACCGAAGAGCTGGGCTATGCCGAGTACATCAAGCACGAGCTGCCACAGCACGAATACCTCGGCGAGCAAGTGCGCGAAAAGCTCCGCTACTACCCCACCGTGACGCGCGAAGCCTTCGAAAACCAAGGGCGCCTCACCGATCTACTCAACAGCGGCAAGCTCTGCGCCGATCTCGGCCTCCCCGATCTCGACCCCGAGCACGATCGCGTCATGATCTGCGGCAACCCCAGCATGCTCGACGAGCTCGTGCAGGAGCTCGAGCGCCGCGG
Organism: Myxococcales bacterium; assembly: GCA_040348565.1. Taxonomy (GTDB): domain Bacteria; phylum Myxococcota_A; class Polyangia; order Polyangiales; family Polyangiaceae; genus PMG-095. Next base: position 7,828 of record JBEQSW010000451.1, read on the forward strand.
CTTCACCGAAGGCTCCACCCACTCCCCCGCCGACTACGCCATCGAACGCGCCTTCGTCGAAAAATAAGCCGCAAAGCACTCCCAAACCTCAGCGAGTAGGGACACGAGCGGAAGACGAGACGAATACGCCCCGAATCGCCGCGAATACGCTCCGACCCCCCGAGCGCGACGCGGACAAAAGACCGCGGCGTCGCGCTTCAAATCGGTCTTACACGGGTAAGGAAATTTCCCGAATGATTTCGCGAGAGCGATCCCGCGAAGCAGGATCGCTACACGCGTAAGCATTTGATTCGCGCCGATCAGAAATACTTACGCGTTGGAGCATCGCTCGACCTTCGAACGCTGCCGCGAAATCGTTGAAGAAAATTAGTTACACCGGTAAGTCCCAATCGCTTTGAGAAATAGCACCGCGCTGAGCCGGAGCCGAGCCGGAGCCGGAGCCGGAGCCGAGCCGCGCCGAGCGCGCGACACTGAGACCGAGAGCCGAGAGCGAGGCGATTCCGAGAACCGAAAGCCAAGACCGACGCCGAGGGCGTTGGCAAGGCGGCATGGCGACGGGCATCGCCTGGCGGTGGATCCGGATCGAACTGTGGGTGAGGCGTCGGAAGGGCTCGCTGGCGCGATGCCTTTTGCCCGAATGGGCAGAAATTTAGGGGCTCCGACAGGTTGGGCGCCAAGATCGCCCAAGCGGGCAGACGGGGGCGGGCCTAGACTGGGGGCGTGGTTTCCAGCGACGAGCAGCCCGCGGTGCGGTTTTGGCGTCCTGACACGGCGGTAGTGACGGGGATGTTGCGGGTGGAGCGGGTGGAGCGCGCGAAGGTCACGTACGCGGAGCACTTTACGGTGGTGGTGGTGTACGAGGGCGCGTTCGACGGTTGGTACCGCGGGCGAGTGCGGACGTTGGTGGCGGGGTCGTTGAAGTTGAAGGAGCCGGGAGAGGTGCATCGCGATTTGCGGGTGCATGCGCCGTTTACGTTGCAAGGCGCGGGGTTTGCGCCGGAGGCGATGGCGCGGGCGGCAGAGGCGGTGGGGGTGCGTGGCGCACCGCATTTCAAGGCGGCGGGGTTTGCGCCCGGTGAGCGCGCGACGCGCTTGGCGTTCGCCCTGCACGAAGCGCTGGTGCGGGAAGAATGCGGCGAGCTCGAGCGCGGCACGCTAGCGGCCGAGCTGTTGGCTGAGGTCGTGGGTCCGAGCCCGGTGGTAACGGGACGGGCGCCACTGGCGGTGCGGCGGGCGCGTGCGTTTTTGCACGAGTCGCTGGCGCACAAAATCAACTTGGACGAGCTGGCCGAGCACGCGGCGCTCGACAAGTTTCATTTGGTTCGCGCGTTCAGGAGCGAAGTCGGGGTGCCCCCCTACGAGTATTTGACGCACTTGCGAGTGTCACGCGCGCGGGAGCTGCTGCAGCGCGGGGTGTTGGTAGCCGAGGCAGCGCAAGCGGTCGGATTCTACGACGAGAGCCAGCTATCGCGGCATTTTCGCCGTATCGTCGGGGTTGCGCCAGGAGCGTATGCTCGCAGCTTCGGCGGCGGCGTGACGAAAGCGCCAATATCGCCCAAGGCCGCCGCCATTCGTCGACGCACAGTGAACGCATGACTCAATCACATCGCACCGAAGGTTACGCCGTTGCTCCCGCCACCATTCGCCTCGGTGACTTGGAGGTGCAACGCATGGGCTACGGAGCCATGCGCCTGCCGGGCAAGGAAGTGTGGGGCGAGCCGGAGGATCCGGCGCGGGCACGCCAAGTTTTGCGGCGCGTGCTCGAGCTAGGCATCAATTTCATCGACACCGCTTGGTACTACGGCCCGCTCGTCGCCAACCGGTTGATCGCGGAGGCGCTCCATCCTTACCCGAGCGATTTGGTGATTGCCACCAAGCTGGGCGGCAAGCGTTTGCCGAACAAGGCCTGGGCGCCTGCCCTGCGGCCAGAAGAGCTGCGCCAAGGCGCCGAAGAAGATTTGCGCACGCTGCGGCTGGAGCGCCTGGACGTGGTGCACTTGCGCAACATTCCGAGCGGCGGCGTGCCGCTGATGGAATCGCTCGACGCTTTGTTGGCCATGCAGGCCGAAGGCAAGATTCGACACATTGGCTTGAGCAACGTCAACGCGCGCGACATCGAGCAAGCGCTCGCGCGCACTCCCATCGTGACGGTGCAAAACATGTTCAACGTTTCGGGCGGCGGCGGCGCCGCGGCTCGGATGGCCCACGCCGAGGTCGACGATCCGGAAGGGGTGCTGGAGCTGTGCACTCGCCACGGCATCGCGTATTTGCCGTTCTTTCCGCTGGCGGTAGGCAACGTCGCCCAAGCCAAGCCGGCGTTGGCCGCCATCGCTGATCGGCACCGCGCCTCACCAGCTCAGGTGGCGCTGGCCTGGCTACTGGCGCGCTCGCCCGTCATCTTGCCCATTCCCGGCACCGGGTCGGTCGCGCATCTGGAAGAGAATTGGGATGCGCGTCGGATAGCGCTGACGGCAGAAGAAGTCGCAGCGATTGCCCATCAAGAGTAGCGGCAGGCGCAAAGCGCTCGGCACCGCGCGGCGAAACGGCAACAGCGAGCGCCTTCGCCGCGCTCCTCGACGCCCCTAGCACTAGTGGTGCTTGAAATACTGTACCGCGCGCTCGTGCTTTTCAGCCGCCGCACGGCTGGAAAATGTGCCCAAATTTCGGCGCTTGCCGGTTTTGGGGTCCTTCTTGCGCGAATAGAGGCGGTAACCACCTTGGCTGAGCTTGCGAATCATGCCGACCGTTGAAGCAAAAAGCTTACCGACCGGCGCCGCAAGGCAAGCGGGCGCTGGCTCCTCGAGCTGCCACCCCGCCCTATAACAGGGCAGTATCGCGGCATGAAAGCCTCCATCATCCGGGCCTTCGGCGGTGCCGATCGCTTCGAGCTCGCCGACATGCCCAAGCCTGTGCCGGGACCCAAACAGGTGCTCGTGCGCGTCGCGGCGACGTCGGTCAATCCCGTCGACTACAAGATCCGCCAGAACGGCGCTTGGGCTGGCATTCCGATGCCGGCCATCCTCGGCTACGACGCCGCCGGCGTCGTCGAGGCCACAGGTTCGCAAACGTCGCGCCTGAAAGTGGGCGACGAAGTGTTTTACAGCGCGCGCATCTTCGGCCGCCAGGGAACCTACGCCGAGTACCACGTCGAAGACGAAGAGATCGTGGCCATCAAACCCGCATCTCTGTCTTGGGAGCAGGCCGCTGCCATCCCACTTGCGGGCATCACCGCGTACGACAGCGTGATCTCGTTCTTTCACACCAAGCCCGGAGACACGGTGCTGATTCACGCGGGCGCAGGCGGCGTCGGGCACTTTGCGGTGCAGCTCGCGAAGGCGGCCGGCGCACGGGTCCTGGCCACGGGACGGGCGGCCAACACCGATTTGATCAAGAGCCTGGGTGCGGACGAGGTCATCGACTACCAGAACACCGACTTCGCCGACGAAGTGCTGCGTCTGACCGATGGTCGCGGGGTCGACGCCGCCTTCGACACGGTGGGCGGCACCACCGTGAGCCGGTCGATCAAAGCGGTGCGCGCCTACGGCAAGCTCGCCACCGTGGTGAGCCTCGAAGGTCCTCTGGGCGGCATGCAGCCCAAGAATTTGACCCTGTACTTCGGCTTCATGGAGCGGACGGAGGCGAAGATTCACGCCATGGCCACCCTCGTTTCGCGCGGCCAGCTGCGCCCGCTCATCGACAGCGTGTTTCCGCTCGAGCAAGTGGCGGCAGCGCAGACCAAGCTCGAGGCCGGCGGCATCAAGGGCAAGGTGGTGATTCGGATCTAACGGGGAACCGTTATTCGTAGCGCGCCGTGCCCACGATTCCTTTCGGACCGTCGGCACGGCCACGTCTACGGTAGCAGCAGCCGCCAGGCGCCGCGCTAGTCCGTGTCGCGAACCTCGAGGTGGGAAGCCGCGAACGTGTTGTAGCTGTCGAGCGCCGGGAACGTGAGGGTCGTGCCGCCGATCAATGCGGCTAGCGTGGTGTCGGGGGCGGTGGTGAGGGTGGTGCTGGCGCCGAAGTTGAAGTTGATGGCGGGAAAGACGGTGCGCGAGCGGACCGCGCCGTGCACGCCATTGGCCCACCAACTGGCGATGAAGGTCGTGGGGGGCCCCGGCGGAGGCGCCGCGCTACCGCTCACGGCGAAGCTCGAGCTGTGAGGTGAGCCGGCAATTGCCGACAGTGCACCGCCCGCGAGCGAGAGCGACAAGTCGTTCGTCTTGTCGGCGTTCAGGCCTGCCGCCCGCAGGCGCGCGTGAAGCAGCGCCTGATTCGTTCCATAAGCCACCGTGTAGTTGTTGAGATCGGCGGTGCCGTCGGGGCCCTGCAGCGTGATGCCAATTTGTGACGTCAGGGTTTCTTGCACCGACTTGCCGTCGATGACGGCGCTTGCGCACTTGGTCACGCGCACGACCACCATGGCTTGCGTGCCGACGTTCACAAGCGTGTAGCCGGCGGGCACGAACGGCTGCGCGTTCTGTGCCGGCACCAGACCAATGCCCACGAATTCTGCGCAATTGGCGAAATCTACGTCGAAATCTTTGTTCGACAAGGCTTGCTGGGCCGAGCCTGCCACCGTTCCGTCGCCGGTGGCGTCGGGCGCGCCTCCGCAAGCCGCGCAAAGCCCCAACGCCAGCAGTAGTGTTGCACTCTTCATTCCGTTCCCTCTCCAGTGTTGCTTCTATCGATGATCGGTACGGCCTGCACCAGGCGCGTCCCGCTGTCGTGCGGGTAACCCGCGTTACGCCTCACCCTCGCCAGAGACTGATGGACCGCTTCGGGCGTGAAAGGCTTCCACAATACGTCACCCGTGAACGCCTCGAGAAATTCTCGGCAGTCGGGCGTGACCGCGCCGCCCGTCATGAACACGAAACGCCCCAGCAAATGCGGCCAGCGCGCCGTGGCCTCGCGATGAACCTCCGCCCCCGACAGGCCCGGGATCATCAAGTCGCAAAGAATGCAGTCGTACGTGGCGTCCAACGCCAGCAAAGCCAGGGCGGCCTTGCCGTGAGCCGCCCGCGTCACGTCGTGGCCGTCCAGCAGTCGCTCCAACGCCCGCGCGATGGGCAGCTCGTCCTCCACCACCAGCACGCGCAACCGCGGCAGCTGGGCGCGCGGCGACGTGGGCGTTTCGGCCGTAGCGGCCGCGGCCGGTGCTTCCACCAATGAAATGGTCACGGTGGTGCCTTGCCCCAGCGCGCTCTGAACGTGAATGGCGCCCCCTAGCTCGTCGACGATGCGCTTACAGATGGCTAGCCCCAGACCGGAGCCTTCCCCTCTTTTCTTGGACGTCGAGAACGGGTCGAACAGGATGGGCAATAGTTGCTCGGGCACCCCCACGCCGGTGTCGCGGACGACGACCTCGACGCCGCCGAGCGCGCCCCGGCGGGTGGCGACCCAAATGCTGTGCTCGTGCTCGCTGGGGGTCGGGATGGCCTGGGCGGCGTTGACCAGCAGGTTGACGAACACTTGAACCAGCTGGCCCTCGCGCCCGAGCGCAAACAAGCCGGGGGTCAGGTCGCGGATCAAGGTGGCGCGTTGCCGAACCGCGTTGTTGACCAAGTTGAGCGCCGACGTAACCGCTCGCGACAAGTCGACGGGTCCGGGCGGCCCCGGCTCGTCACGCCCCGAAAATGTATGCAGCTCGCCCGCAATTTGGCGCATGCGCGCGACGCCTTCGATGGCTTCGGTCAGCGCCTCACGCTCGACCGGGCCGAGCGCGTTTTGGCCCAATCGGTCGAGCAAGTCGAGGTTGAGCGCCACGTAGGCCAAGGGGTTGTTCAGCTCGTGGGCCACACCAGCCGCCAGTGACCCCAGCGCCGAAAGCTTCTCGGCGCGGCTCAGCTCCTCTTGAGCCAGTTGGTAGTCGGTGGTGTCGCGTACCAGCAAAATGGTCGCGGCATGCCCCTCGAACGACACCTCGCCCGCGCTCGAGATCTCCACGAAGCGCGACGAGCCGCCCGCCCGCACGGCCCGCACGCGCGAGACATCGGTCCGATGCGCGCGCTCGAAGTGCTCGCGATCTTCGGGATGAATCAGCTCGAGGAAACGGCGCCCGCTGAGCCATGCCTCCTCCACCCCCAAGATGCGAGCAAAAGCCGCGTTCGTGAAGTACACGAGCTCGCCGCGCAGCACGCAAACGCCATCGGTAATGGCCGCCAACACGCCCCGAAACTCGCGATGAGCGGCGAGCAACGCCAAGTCGCGCTGCGAGCGATCCGAAAGATCGCGCCGTATCGCGATGTGAGCCTGCAGCTCGCCGAGCTGAAACGGAGCCACGTGCGCTTCGGCGAACACGCGGCGGCCGCCGTTGACGCGCCCGGAAATGGCTCCGAGCCAGGGGCGCCCGGCGTGCAATTCGGACATGGCAAAGCGGTAAAAATGCGGATCGTGAGGCGAGCTTTCCGGATCACGAAACAGCTGCCCCGCGGTCGCGCCCAACGCTTCGCCCCGCTCGTAGCCGGTGAAGCGCTCCCAAGCGCCGTTGACGTAGAAGAGTCGCCCTTCGCGATCGCTCAGCTCGATGGGATCAGCCGCCTGCTCGACGGCCGCCAACACCGTCCGGGCCAGGCGAGCCGTGCACCACTCCGAAAGGCCCCGTTCCAGAATGCGGCACAGCTCCGCGAGCACGCCGGGGTCCGGAGGAGCGGTGGCGGCCACGACCAGGCAAACGTCCGCGTGTCGGAGCACGCGTGGGCGGACATCGAGCGCTATCGCCAGGCCTTGGGCGACGTCACCTCCGAGGCTCGTGAGCGGGACGCCCAGCTCGATGCTGACGGGTGGTCCCTGCACGACCAGCCGCTCGAAGACCGCTAGCTCAGGGACCCACGACGGCGGCTCCCCGCCCGACACCCCGAGCCAGCGCGGAGCGAACGTGGAGTGCTCGAAGCCGACCTCCGCGACACCCAACCAAACCGAAGCAAGCTCGCGGCCGGCGTCGTCGAGCTGCCACTGCAGCATCTGTTCGAACAGCGGGGTCGCGAGGCGATTCTTCAAGTCCTTCCAGCCCTATCCCAGTGTCGCGACCCCATGGCCGTTGCCAGATCGTTCGAGCGCCGCCCCGACGAGCCCAGCCGCTCGCCAGTAACCGCGTAGTTTGTCACGACTTCTTCCCTTCGCCAATTCGGGGGCGAGCGCGTGCCATTTGCCTCGAACACGGGCTGTTCTGCTCTCCGCCCGCAATTTTCCAATCGTCACCTGACAATTCGCCGACGCCTTGCCTGCCCTAGAAAGGACGATGGCACCCGTAGGTCTGCAACACCGCAACGGTGTGGCCGCCCACCGCATCGCACGCAGGTCGTCGATCGCTGGGCCAGATGGTGCTGACGCGAGCGCGGGTCCGCTCTGACGTCGCATTGCGCTTGGCAGAGAAAGGACCGCGTCTTGAAAAAGTTTTACATCGCCGGGGCAATCTTGATTCCTCTGGTCGGCTGCACCGGAGTCATCGGCGACGAGTCGAGCGTGCTCGGAACTGACCCGAACGGCATCTTCGATCCTACGGGCGCCGGAGGAACGACCGCCAGCCCAGGCTCGAGTGGAAGCGCGACTGCTACCGGCACCGCCGGCTCAGCGGTGGTTGCGGGGTCGGGCAACAACACGGGACCGGGCGGCGTCGTGGGAATGGGCGGCAGCGCGCCGTTGGGCGGCAGCCCGGCCATGGGCGGCAATTCGAGCGGGAACACCAGTGGCGGTGCGTGCACGCTCGATGTCCTGCCTGCGACCATCCAGAACATGCTCAACAACCGTTGTGCCACGTGCCACGGCACCGTGCCGCTGGCGACGACGCTGCCAACGCTGCTCAGCTATGCCGATTTGGTCGCGCCGGCCAAGAGCGACCCGAGCAAGACCAACGCCGTCGTCACGCTCGCGCGGCTGCAAAACGCGACCATGCCCATGCCGCCCTTGCCCGGCGCTCCGGCGAGCGCGAGCGAGATCAGCGCGCTTCAGGATTTCATCTCCCAGGGTTATCCCAAACCCAGCTGTCCGGTCGGCATGGGTGGCGCGGGCGGCGGATCGACCGGCGGCAGCGCTGGCGCAGGCATGGGTGGCAGCGCGGGCATGGGCGGCGGGCCCAGCAACGATCCACTGCTGGCAGACCCCATTTGCACCAGCAAGACCAATTGGACGAACGGCAACCGCGGGTCTAGCTCGATGAACCCCGGTATGGCTTGCATCTCGTGCCACAAGAGCGGCGAAGGGCCCTCGTTCAGCATTGCCGGCACCGTCTACCCGACAGGCCACGAGCCCGACAAGTGCAACAGCACCGTGGGCAACGCCGGCGCCCGCATCGTCATCATCGGCGCCGACGGCAAAACCCTCACCCTGACCCCCAACGGCGTCGGCAACTTCACGTCGAACAGCACCGTCAAGACTCCGTATCAAGCGAAGGTCACCTACCAAGGCCGCGAACGCCTGATGCTCACGGCACAAACTTCCGGCGACTGCAACTCGTGTCACACCGCCAACGGCACCATGATGGCGCCCGGTCGCATCACGGTGCCGTGAGCGCGGCCAGCCGCAAGCCTCGCGCCGCCGGCGAACCCGCAGCAGTTTTCCGTCGACGGTAACGACGCGAAACCTCAAACACTTCGCCGGGTCGGACCGACAACGTCCGCTCGCCCGTTGACGCGCGCGCGCGGGCGGCGCCTCTTCGAACGGTGACGCACGAAGGACCCATCCCGCTCGACGCCCTGCGTGATCTCATCGCCCTCACCCGCTCCCTCTACGTCACCTTCAAAGGCATGGGCAAAGGCTACGACGCCCAACTGGCCGCCCTCACCGCCATTGGCACCAAGCTCGCTCGCGCCCTCGATAAAGCTCAAAAAGGCGCGGCCGGCACCTGGAACCACAAGACCGCCTGGCTCATGGCCGAGGAAGCCACCCAAGAGCTGGGCCAAGTCGTCGACGTGTACTTGC
>JBEQSW010000558.1:0-23697 GCA_040348565.1 Myxococcales bacterium
CGACGACGTGTTGAACGGCCCTCAACGCTGAGGGCACGGACTTTGCCAATAGATTCAGAAAGCTCCGCCGAGGGGCCGGAGCACAGGTAATTCTCATGACTTCCCCCAATGACGACATGGCGTTCTACATCGCCGAGTCCAAGCGCGCCCCGCGCTTGGAGCGAGACGAAGAGATGGCCCTGGCCCTGCGCTGGAAAGACGGCGACCGCGCCGCCGGCGACGCCCTGGCGCGCGCGAACCTGCGGCACGTAGTGGCCGTGGCCATGAAATACCGGCGCTACGGCGTACCGGTCAGTGAGCTCATCGCCGAGGGTAACTTCGGCGTCGTGCACGCGCTCGGCAAGTTCGAGCCGGAGCGGGGCATCCGCTTCGTGACGTACGCAGCCCACTGGGTGCGCGCTTACATCTTGGATCACGTGATCAAGTCTTGGAGCATGGTGGGCGGCGGCTCCGGGCCGTTGCGCTCGCGCTTGTTCTTCAAGCTGCGTCGCGAGCGCGTGCGCGCCGTCAACCTGATGGGTGAAGGTGAAGCCGCCGACAACATGGTGGCCGAGCGCGTCGGCGTCACGCCCGACGAGCTGCGCAAGTTGGTGCACCGGCTCGAAGCGCGCGACGTGTCGCTCGATGTGAAGGTGATCGACGACTCGCCCGTGCGTTTGGTCGACTTGCTACCGGCGCCCGACGACCAAGAGCGCAGCTTGTTCGAGCACCAAGTCGGCGGCAGCATGAAGAGCGCAGTGGCGCGCGCGGTGTCCGAGCTGGATCCGCGCGAGCGCTACATCGCCGAGCATCGCTTGATGGCCGATCCGACCGAAGAGCTTTCGCTGGCCGAGATTGGGCGCAGCCTGGGTGTCTCGCGCGAACGTGCTCGGCAGTTGGAGGCGCGCACCAAGCGCAAGCTGAAGACGCGCATTCCCGCGCTGGGCAGCGCCGTAGTCATGGAATGGATCGAAAATTCCATCCAGCAGCACGCGCCCGCAGCGTGAGTGAGCCGGCCCAGGCCTGATTTTGCGGCTCCCGGGGGGCCGGCGTCTGGACGTCGCGCCCGGAACCGGTCACGCTCCGGCAATGGTGCGGTTGCGGGACCCTTTGTTCCACGTGGTGGTGGCGCTCGGCGCGGCGGCGGCAGTGGGCGCCTGTGGTGACACCAAGCGCTCGCCAGGCAACACCAGCGCCGCAGCCGGCCAGAATGCGGGCGGGGAGCCCACCGGCGTCGGAGGCGGAGGCGTCGGAGGCGTCGGAGGCGTCGGAGGCGGAGAGGGAGCGCAACTGATGGTTGCCGGAGTCGCCGGCGCCAGCGCCGGTTCCGCAACCGACGTCAACGCGGCCGGCGCGCTGAATGCCGACTGCGCGGGCGGCGTCGCCAACGCGGCCATCGACGCCGATGCCGGCGCGGGGGGCGCCTCGACCGAGTGCCCGACCCCGCAACTGCGCTGCACCAGTTACTCGCCCACCCCCACCGATTGCACGTGCGCTCGCAGCGCACCGCTCTCGGCCTGCGATTGTACGGAGCACAACTACAAGGGTTGGTCTTGCGCCGTGTTCGATCCACCGATGGGCTGCGAATGCGTCGACTACATCACCGGCCCAAAGTGAGAGCTGGCGTATGGCGCTGCCGCTCGACGAGCCGCTGATTCCCGAGCTTCGACCAAGCTCCGCTGCGGCCATCGGCGAGCTGTGGCACCTGCGTGCAGCCAGCGAGCTGCGAGTTGGAGCGCAGTTCAGGCGGCTGGCCTTCGAGTTTCGTACGCGGTCGTTGGCTCCCGAGCTGGGCGCTCACCTCGAGCAAGCCGCTTTGGACGAGGCGCGGCACTCCGAGATCTGTACGGCGGTCGGCAATCGCTACGCTGCTTGCGCGGCGCCGGAAGGCCCAGTCGAAGCCCCGCCACTAGTGCGCTTTGGCGACGCGGACGAAAGGTCGTCTCTGCTGCTACACCTCGTGTTGCTGTCCTGCATCAACGAAGGCGTGTCCACCTTCTACCTGCGGGATGCGATGAAGCACAGCCGCTCGACCTTGGCCCACGAGGCGCTGCGTCAGCTGCTTTCCGACGACGTGCAACATGCGCGCATCGGCTGGATGCATTTGGCTTCGCCGGCGGTCAGCAGCGCGGACAAACGGCTGGTCTCGGCCGCGCTACCCACCTTGCTCGGCTTGAGCCGCAGCGCCTGGACCAACGTTCCCCCGCGGGCCGAGGTCTGGTTCGTCGAGCACGGTTGCCCGGGCGTGGCCGTGGCCGAGCAAGCCTTCCACGACGCCGTGCGCGAGCTCGTGCTGCCGGGCATGGCCCACGTCGGCGTCGACACCGCGCCGGCGGCGCGCTGGCTGGCTTCGCTGGGAACCGCGAAGCGCGAGCCGTGAAGCGCGAGCCGCGAAGCGCGAGCCGTGAAGCGCGAGCCGGGCGCCTAGTCCTGCTCTAGCAGACCGATCTTGGCGTCGTAGGCCATGGCGCCGTATTCAGGGTCGCTGACGACGATGCTGTAGTCGTTGGGCAGCTCGATGTTGAGCGAGCTTGGGACTTTGGGCATGGGCGCGATTCCCTTGTCCTTTCCGGTCAGATTGAGGGTGACCGAATCGGCGTCGGCTTTGCCGGGCAGAAATTGGATGCGGTGCCACTTCAGCAAATTGCCTTTGTAGCGGTTGTAGGTGACCCACCAGTATTGCCCCGAGGGATCCTTCACGAAGCGCACCGACTCGATCGCGACTTTGGCGCGCTCTTTGTTAAGGCACTCGCGCGCCGCACCCGGGTCGTCGGCGTGCTCGCTCTCACAGCGCTCCTTGGCTGCTTCGCCCACCTTGGACGCCGAGAAGTTGAGGACGTAGACGACGTTGTTACCCGTGAGCAGCTCGAGGGGCGGGCGGCTCGCTTTGCGCAAGCCGTCGCGAGGCTCATCGGCCGGTTTCGTTGGGGAGGCGTCGGCGGGCGACGCTTCCGGCGCGCTGGCCGCGGCCGAGGGCGCAGGCTCGGCGGCCGTGGGGTGCGCGGCCTGGGTGGCGGGCGCGGCGGGTGATGCAGCCGGGGTGGCGGGGGCGCTGGTGCCGGCGCAACCCAGCGTGAGCGAGAGAGACGCGACGATGGCGATGGTTTCGAAAGCGGTTGGCATGGTCTTGGGGGCGCGGCGCTCTCGGGCATGAGCGCGGGGCGTGCAGCGACATACGGCAGTAGCGCGGAACGGAAAAGCGCGGATGCTGCGAAAAAGAAGCGGTTTCGTGCGATGCGCCTGCCACCTGCGCACACCCCGAGGGTTGTTGTGGGCGCGGCCGCGGGCGCTCCTCCTTGCGGCCGTCTGGCGCGGCCCTGGATCCGCCGCCGGGCTGGTCCTAAACTGTACCGTGGGTTAACGCGTTGGTAGCCCCGAAGCTCGAGCCTCGAACCATGACCGAGTCCCAGGATCCCGTGTGCGTCGACTGCGGCGCCGTGGCCCCCCCTACCGACACGCCCTACACGCTGATCGGCCAGCGCTTTGCCTGGCGGCTGGTGTACGCCGTCGACGAGCAGGGCAAGCGAGTTCCGCAGTGGCGTTGCGACAAGTGTTTTCGACGCGCCAAGAGCGAGTCGAAACCCGGCTAGCGTCGCGTGGCGCGCAAGGCTGCCTCGCGCAGCTTGTCCTTCTTGCTCTTGCGCTTGCCTTTGACCCCGCCATTGGAGCTCGGCGCCACCGGCGCGTCGGTGGGCTCGAAACCGGTCACGACTTCGCGCGCCAGCGCTAGGTGATGTCGGCGCTCGATCAGCGCAAAGTGCGCGCTATTTTTGGCGGTCACGAAACTGACGGCCACGCCCGCTTCCCCGGCGCGCCCGGTTCGGCCGATGCGATGCACGTAGTCGACGGGCGAGCGCGGTAAGTCGAAGTTCAGCACCGCCGGCAGCTCGGCAATGTCGAGCCCGCGACCAGCCAGATCGGTCGCCACCAGTACCTGCAGGCGCCCGGCCTTGAAATCTCGGAGCGCCTGCGTGCGCGCGCCCTGGCTCAGCTCGCCGTGCATCGGCGCGACCTTGAAGCCGTGGCGACGCAGCTTGTCGCTCAAATGCTCGGTGGCGTACTGCGTGGCCACGAATACCAACAGCCGCGGCCAAGCCTCCGTCCGTAGCAGATGGCGCAACAACTCCCCGCGACGCTGCTCGTCCACCATTATCGCTCGCTGGGCGATCGCCGTCGCGTCCGGCGTATTGCCCTGATCGATGTCGATGGCCACCGGCTCGTGAAGCATGCCGTCGACGAGCGCGCGCACCGCGGGCGGGAAAGTGGCGCTAAATAGCAGGGTCTGACAACGCGCTGGCAGCTGCGCCCGCACACGGCCAAGGTCGTCCGCAAAGCCGAGCGACAGCAGCCGATCCGCCTCGTCGAGGACGAACGTGGTCACCGACGATAGCCGAAGCGCGTTGTGCTCCAGCAAATCGAGCAGGCGACCCGGCGTCGCCACCACGATGTCCGCGCCGCCACGCAGAGCCAGCATCTGCGGATTGATCGAAACCCCGCCCACCGCCACGCAGGTCTTCACCCGTTGTGGCAAATGCGCGCTCAAGCTGGCAATGGTGTCCGCGACCTGGGACGCCAGCTCGCGCGTCGGCACGAGCACCAACGTAGAGAGTGCTCGTGATGTGGGGCGTTCGGCCGCACCTGCGCGCTGCAAGATGGGCAGCACGTAGGCCGCCGTTTTGCCGGAGCCAGTCTGGGCGGAGGCCCAGACGTCAGCGCCGTTCGAAATATGAGGGATTGCCGAAGCTTGCACGGGCGTGGGCTGGGTGAAGCCCAAGTCCGAAAGCGCGCGCAAGAGCGCGTCCGATAGGCCCAACGAGGAAAAATTCTGCAAGCTTTGCCGAAGCTCTCTCACGGCACCGCGCCGGCTTCAATCACCCTGGCTCACGCGCCGCCGGCAAGAGAATCTCGCTGGCCTCAGCCCGAGCGCTGATCTTAGGCTGCCGGCGCTGCCGAGCGGCCTGGCGCCTAGTCGACGCTGCGGCCGCTGCGACTCGCCGTAGGCTCGAAAGGACGACCATGAAGTACAAACGACTCGGAAACTCGGGCGTGAAAGTGTCGGAGCTGTGCTTGGGCGGCATGACCTTCGGCGAAGCCGACGAAAAGTCGTTCATGCACAAGCTCGGCAGTGACGAGCAAACGGCTTGGCGAGTGATGAGCCGCGCGCTCGAGCTGGGCGTCAATTTCATCGACACCGCCGACGTGTACGGCCAAGACGGGCTGAGCGAGCGGGTGATCGGCAACTGGTTCGAGCGCGAAGGGCGCCGAAACGACGTCGTGCTCGCCACCAAGTTTCGATTCACCATGGGCAGCGGTCCGAACCGCAGCGGCGCGTCGCGCTACCGCATCGTGCAATGCGTCGAAGCCAGCCTGAAACGGCTCAAGACCGACCGCATCGATCTTTACCAGATCCACATGCAAGACATCGACACGCCCGAGCAAGAGACGCTGCGCGCGCTCGACGATCTCGTCCGTCAGGGCAAGGTGCTGTACATCGGCTGCTCCAACTACGCCGCCTACCGGCTGATGAGCTCGCTGTGGACCAGCAAGACGGAGCACCTTTCGAGCTTCGTCACGCTGCAGGCGGAGTACAGCTTGGTGGTGCGCGAGCTGGAGCGCGAGCACATCCCGCTGTGCCGGGAGATGGGCCTCGGTATCTTGCCCTGGTCGCCGTTGGCCGGGGGCTTCTTGAGCGGCAAATACGAACGTTCGGCGCCGGTGCCGGCGGGCACGCGCTTGGGTGAAAAGAAAGAGCGCTTCGCGCGCTTCGACAACGACCGCTGCTGGCGGACGCTGGGAGTCGTGAAAGAAGTGGCGGCGGAGGTGGCCGCCACGCCGGCTTCGGTGTCGCTGGCGTGGCTTCTGAGCAAGCCGGAGGTCACCTCGGCCATCTTCGGCGCGCGCGACCTTGCGCAGCTCGAAAGCAACGTGAAAGCCACGGAGCTTTCACTGAGCGTGGAACAGCTCAAGCGGCTCGACGACGCTTCGAAGCTCGAGCTGGGCTATCCGTACGGCTTCATGGGGGATGTTCAGGGGCGCTGGTGAGCCGAGCGGCGTCTTTTTGAAGCTCCCACCCTGCCCGCGCGTCGAACCCTCGTAAGCCAGGGACCGCCAAGCGTCCCCGGCGTTGTCGCAGAAAGTCTCGTGGACGCACGAGCATTGCTTCCGCCGCGCGGGCTTCTTACAACGATCTTCGGAGGAAACTTAAGCATGATGCGCTTGCGCTATCTCGTTCCGGTATTGGGTCTGGTTACTTCGTCGTTCGTCGCCGTTGCCTGCGGCACCGACGGCTCTACCGATGACGGCGGCGGCGGCGCGGGCGGGGCCGCCCCCACGCCGAGCGACGGCGGTGCGGGCGCCGCCGATGCGGGCGCTGGCGGTGCGGGTGGAGGCGAAGGTGGCGCCGCGTGCGCTGCCGACGGCACCGGCACGCTCGTCCTCGAGATCAGCGGCTTGCCCGACGGCGTGCTCGCCGACGTTTCCACCGCGGGCGCCCACGAGTACGCCGTCACCGAAAGCAGCTCGCTCGACCGCGTCACGACCGGCAACTACACGGTGACGGCAGCGCGCGTCTTCGACGAAGATCCGATCGTCCGCACCGTCTACGACGCCAAGGTCACGGCGCCTTCGTTCTGCTTGGCCGACGGAGAGAGCCACACCGTCAAGATCACGTACACCGCCATACCGAGCAGCAACAAGCTATGGATGCCGAGCGGCAGCGAAGTCGAGCTGGCAGGTTTCACCTCGCAAGCCATCGCCGAAACCGGCATGACCGATGCTTCGGTAGCCATCCACACGCCCGGCAGCGGCTCGGTGGCGTTCGATCGTGACGGCAACCTATGGGCCGTCGGTCCCACCGCCGGCGGCGACATGCTGGTGCGCATTCCCGCCGCGGAGCTGGGAGAGTCCGGCACGCGCGAGCCCGACACCACCATCAACGTGCCGGAAATCGAGTGTTACCCGTTCATCAACCACATCGCCTTCGATCCGAGCGGCAACCTGTGGTTGAGCGCGTGTGAAGACCAAGTGCACCGCTTGAAGGCGGCCGACTTGACGACGTCGGGCGACAAGACCTCGGACGTGCTGTTCACCAGCGTAGTGAACAACAGCGGCATTGCCTTCGACAACGCCGGCAACCTGTGGGTCGCGGGCGGCCCCACCCTGGAACGCTTCGACGCCGCACGGCTCGACTTGTCCGACACCGACGCGCCCGACTTGGCTCTATCGATCACCAGCGCCACCTCCGACAAGACCGTGCTCGGCGTCGACGAGCTGGCTTTCGACAAGGCCGGCAACCTGTGGGGCATCTCGGGCTCGTTCGTGTTCGAGCTGGCCGCCGCCGACTTGGAGGGCACCGGCGAGCAAGCCGTCGTCGCCAGCCACTCGTTCACGATGGACGTGCTGGCGCTGCCCGCCACGCCCGCCTTCGACGACGGCAACGCCCTCTGGGTGTCGCTGGCGGATGGCAGCTTCGGCAAGTTCAGCCCAGCGCAGCTGGTCGTCAACAAGGGGCCGGGGGCGCCCGTCACCCCGTCCGTGCTGCTCACGAGCGCCAGCATCACCAGCGGCCTGCCCCTGGCCTTCTTCCCCGCGCCCGAAGGCCTACCGCTGTACCACTCGCTGCCGCAGCCCTGAGCCCCCGTCAGCCACTCCGCGCGGGACGAAGACCCCGATATGTCTTTGACAGCATATGCGGTCAAAGACATAATCGGGGCATGTTCCAGGTCATTCCCGAGCCCGAGTTCGAGGTTTGGTATCAGAGCCTGCCGGAGCCGCTGGCCGAAGAGGTGACGACCGCGATCGACGTGGCCGCCAGCGCCAGCGCTCTGCTCGTGCCGGATAGGCTCAGTCGCATGCTGCTGTGGTTCGACGGGACCGGCTCTGGCACTGGGACCGACTTGGGCGTCCCGGGGCTGCGGTACCTGCCCGCGTTGGCTCAGCTACCGGCCGCTCAAGCTCGCTCCTACCTGTTGTGGCATCAGGAGGCGCTGCTGTGTCTCGACTCTGCGCAGTTTCGAGAGCGGCTGCAGCGGCTGACTCCGGAGCTGGCCGCGCAAGCGTTGAGCCAGGTCGAACGTCTGAAGCGTCGGCTGCAGGCCGCGCGCGTTGCCAGCAGCTGGAGCAGCTGGCAGCGCAGCCGCACGCTTTCCGAAGCGCTGGACGAGCCGAGCGGCATCCGCCGGGCGTTCTTGGATCTTTTGCGCTTGATGGGCCTGGAGCCCCAAGCGGTGCTGGGCTCCGGCAGCGGCTTGCGCGAGCTTTGCATCGACAACGTGCAGCCGCAGCTACGCGTGCTGTTCGGCCTGGATTTTCCCGCCAAGCGCCTGATCGCGATCTTGGGCGAGGCGCTGGACCGGCGCTACTACGGCGACTCCGTGCGGCGAGCCGAGCAAAGCTGGCGAGCCTATTGCAAAAACACGGCGTCCAGAGGCGTCAGTCCATGAGCAAGACCTGGAAGGCGCTCAAGCGCGACCAACTTTCGAGCGAAGCTCGAGCCCGCGTGCAAGAGCGCGTCGCCAAAGCGCTCGAAGAGCGCACCCTCAAGGCGCTGCGCCAAGATCTAGCGCTCACGCAAGCCCAGGTCAGCCAAGCCGCAGCCATGACTCAGTCCGAGCTGTCACGCCTGGAAGGGCGCGAGGACCACCTGACGTCCACCCTGCGCCGCTACGTCGAGGCGCTGGGCGGCAAGCTGGAAGTGACCGCCGTCTTCGGCAGGCGCCGCGTCAAGCTGACCGACGCCTAAGAGCCAATCCCCAAAACCCGGAGCGAGCCTGCCAAAGCTACTTCAGGCGGCCGTCGAGCGAGATGGCCGAACAGGCCAGCATCGAAGACTCGCGGAGCAAGTGCAGGGCCTCGTCGCGATCGCCGCTGTCCGGGACGCACTTCAAAATCACCTGCGCGAATTGCTTGGCAGCGGTGTGAATGGCCTCGTAGGCCTTGAGCTTCTCGGGCGTGGCGGAATGGTGGGAGAAGACATACTCGGGGTCGAAGTCGGTCATGGCAAGCTCCTAGGGATCGACAATCCGTTCAGGTGCCCCACCACGAAAGTGTTGGAGCATCTGCCCCGTTCATAGCCCATTTGCGACCTTCCCGAGGGCCGGTTGCACGAGGCCGCGGCTTACGCGACGGTGCCGCGCATGTCGAGAGTCGTGGCCTTCACCGATGGCGGTTGTCGAGGCAACCCCGGTGTAGGTGCTTGGGCGTTCGTGCTGGTGGATTTGGAGACGCGCAAAGCCCTGGAGCAGGCAGGCGGTGAAGCGCTGACCACCAACAACCGGATGGAGATGTGGGCCGCCATCGCCGCGCTGCAAGCCGTGAAGAAGCTCGACACCAAGATCTTGGTGGTCAGCGACAGCAAGTACTTGATCGGTTGCTGCACGCAGTGGATGGCCGGCTGGAAGAAGAACGGCTGGAAGCGCAAAGGCGATCCACTGAAGAACCTGGATCTGTTGCAGAAGCTCGACGAGCTGATCACCCCGCGCAGCGTGGAGTTTCGCTGGGTCGCTGGTCACTCGGGTCACGTCGGCAACGAGCACGTCGATCGCTTGGGCAACGAGGCCATGGATCGGCTCGCGCTCGGATTGCCGGCCGAGCACGAGCGTCGCTTCGACTGGACCGGACCTTTGACTTAGCGGCTCAAGACCAGGACGCGGCCGCGCGAGAAGGGCGCGACAGGCGAGCGCGCAGATCGGCCACGCGGATGCTCAGGGTTCCGAGCACGCCCGCGGCGCCGTAGATCAACGCCAGCTCGAGCCGGTCGAGGTCGGGGTCGAGGCCGCGCAGGCCCGACAAATGGCCCAGCACTTTGCTGTCGAGCAGTGAGCCCGCAGGCTCGTTGGCCAACAAGGCCGACAGCTCGGACAACGACTGCTCGTCGTGCTCCACCAGCAAAGGGTGGGAGGACATCTCGTCGGCGACCGCTGGAATCGTGGACGCCTCGCGATAGAGCGCGCGACCCAGCATCAGGTCCGGTTGCTTGAGGCCCCAAGCGGTCACGCGCTTGGCCAAATCCGAGATCGTCTGCTGCGAACGCCGGGGTAAATCGTTCAAGGCCGGGTTGGCGAGCAAGACCGACAGCTCGGCCCCCGCCACCTCCAGCGCCCAGCTCAAGCGCGCGCGCTGCTCGCCGGCCGAGATCAGCCCGCCGCGGAACGCGCTGAACATTTGGCGCAGCGTCATGAGCGAAGCCAGCTCGGGTGCGTCGAAGCCCGAGACCCCCGAGCAACGCGCAGCACCTTCGCGCGCCATGGCTTCCGCCACGACGATCAGCGCGCGGTGCAGCTTGCGGCGGGCTTCATGCAGTGAGCGAGCGCGCTCGGCGCGCAGCTGCTGGCCTTGTACCAGAGAGTTGCGCGCGTCGGCGATGCCCAGCTCGGCCGTGTAGCAGGCGTCGGCCAAAGCCTCGCTGTCGGAGTCCATCGACTCGATCAGCGCGACCGCGCGCTGGCTGAAGATGCGGAGCGCGCGCTCGGCGGCGTCCAGTCCGGCGCTGGGCGTCTCGATGTTGATGCCGATCTCGGCGACAGCCCAGCGCAGGTGGACGAGGCGTCCCGTGGGTTCGAACGACCAAGACTTGGGAGCCAAAGCAGCGACGGCATCACGCGACATGGCTCCGTTACCTCGCAAGTGTTGGGCCAAGCGTGGGCGCGGGGAGATTCAGCTACTTAGCGTTGAAACGTGCACCATTTCGAGGCAACGGTGGCGGCCGGGCGTCTCAGCCTGAGAAGGCGTGGATACGACCTTTCTGATCTGCAATCCCGAAAAACGCCGCGGCCAGGCCTGGTCGCTCGCGCGCGCCAGCCGTTATTCGACTTTGCCGGGAGCGAGCCCGTAGCGAGTTTCCGCGTCGATGGCGCGGCCGGCCACGAAGCTTTCGACGACCGGTACGATTTCGCTCTCGAACGCTTCGCCACCCCAGAAATGGACCAGCTGCGCCGTGCGATCGAACAAAAACGACGCCGGTAGCATGCCGGGCCAGTTGGGATTGATGCCTTCTTTGAAGTCCGCCACGCTACCTTCCACGAGGTAGCTCTTCAGCGTGATGGCGTTGTCCTTCAAGAACGATTGCGCCTTCGCTTCGTCCTTGGCTTCGTCCACCGACACCAGCACGATCTCGACGCCTTGCGGCTTGAGGTTCGTCGCCAGCGCTTGCAGCATCGGCACTTCACGCCGACACGGCCCACACCACGACGCCCACGCGTTCACGATCGTCCCCTTTTTGGCGCTGGCTTTGATCGCCGCCAACAACTGCTCGGCCGTCGCGTGAGTGAGCGCGCCCGGCGCTTCCGTTGGCTCGGGCTGCCTCGGGTTGCTCGGTCCCTCCACGGCGGCCGACGGCGCCGTCCCCGCAGCTGCCGCGGCTGCGGCAGCACCCGCCGGCTTTCGCGCGGAACCAGGCCCGGCCTCCCGACCACAAGCCGTGCTCATGGCCGCGCTCAACGCCAGGAGCACGGCCAGGCGCATCGGATAATTGCTCAATATTATCATGCTGTTACTGCAAATTCGGGGGATTGTTTCCCGGCCGCTCGTGGATCCCTGCGGGAAGAATTGCTACCGCGCTCCTCGTGAGCACTCAAAACAAACTGTTCGTCGAAGACCTCAACCTCTCGGGCAAGCGCGTCATCGTGCGCGTCGACTTCAACGTGCCGCTCAAAGACGGCGTGGTTGAAAGCGACAAGCGTTTGAAAGAGTCGCTGCCGACCATCAAATACCTGCGCGAAAAGGGCGCCAAGACCATCCTGATGAGCCATCTGGGTCGCCCGGACGGCAAGCGCGTGCCCGACCAGAGCCTGGCCCCGGTAGCCAAAGCGCTCGGCGCGCTGCTCGGTACCGACGTGAAGTTTGCCGAGGATTGCGTGGGCGAGCCGGCCAAGAAGGCGGTCGCGGCGCTGAACGGCGGCGAGGTGCTGCTGCTCGAGAACCTCCGTTTCCACGCCGAAGAAGAAGCCAACGACCCCGCTTTCGCCAAGCAACTGGCGGAGCTGGCGGACGTGTACGTGAACGACGCGTTCGGTAGCGCTCACCGCGCCCACGCCTCGACGGAGGGCATCGTGAAGTTCGTGTCACAGGCGGCCTCGGGCTACCTGATGAAAAAGGAGCTGGATTACCTGGGCTCCGCGCTCAGCGATCCGAAGCGCCCGTTCGTCTCCATCATCGGCGGCTCCAAGGTGTCGTCGAAGATCGACGTGATTCAGAGCTTGCTGCCGCGCGTCGACTACCTGCTCTTGGGCGGGGGCATGACGTACACGTTCTTGAAGGCGCAAGGCAAAGAGATCGGCAAGAGCCTGTGCGAGAACGACAAGATCGAGTTCGCCAAGAAGCTGCTGGCCGAAGCCGGCGACAAGCTGGTGCTCGGCGAAGACTTCGTCGTCACCGACAAGCTCGACTTCAAGGCGCGCACGGTCGGTGAGCTGAAGACGGTCGGCGTGAACGAGATCCCGGCGGGCTGGGAGGGCGTCGACATCGGCCCCAAGACCATCGCCAAGTTCGAGGAGATTTTGCTCAAGGCCAAGACGGTCGTCTGGAACGGCCCGGTGGGCGTGTTCGAAATCGACGCGACCGCCAAGGGCACCCTGGCGGTCGCCGAGGCATTGGCCAAGGCGACGGCCGCGGGCGCGACCACCGTGATCGGCGGCGGCGACAGCGCCTCCGCGGTGAAGAAGGCGGGCGTGGCCAACAAGGTGAGCCACGTCTCGACCGGCGGCGGCGCTTCGCTCGAGTTTTTGGAGGGCAAAGTGCTGCCCGGCGTCGCCGCCTTGACGAACAAGTAACGGCGTCCGACAAGTACCGCCCGAATGACCCTAACCGACCCTCGCACGGCATCCGCGCCCGCTTTCTTGAGCGGCACGGCGCGGATGCTGAATGACGCGCGTGACACTTCCGTCGTTTGGTTGATGCTGCAGTGCGCGCTCGTCGCGGGGGTCGGGGTCTCGCTGTTCTTCTGGCCGTACGCGGCCGGCATTTCGGTTTGGTACGTGGCGCCGCTGTATTGGGCGCTGGTGATGGGCGCGGTGATGGACCGCTTCACGCTGATGCTGCACTTCACGTCGCATCGGCAGCTGTTCAACAAGGACTACAAGACCCTCAACCACATCATCCCGTGGCTGCTGGGCCCGTTTTTCGGGCAGACCCCGAACACGTATTTTGCCCACCACATGGGCATGCACCACCGCGAAGAGAACCTGGCCGACGATCTCAGCTCGACCATGCATTTCACGCGGAACCGCATCACGCACTGGCTCCGCTACTACCTGCGCTTCCTGTTCATCGGGCTACCCGAGCTGTTCTTGTATTTCTTCAAGCGCAAGAACTGGAAGTTGTTCAGGAGCGTGATGGTGGGCGAAGGCGCCTATTGGTCGATCGTGGGGCTCGGCCTGTGGCTGCGCCCGCAGGCGACGCTGGTGGTGCTGGTGGTGCCGCTGGTGCTCATCCGTACCCTGATGATGATGGGCAACTGGACCCAACACAGCTTCATCAGCCAAGAGCACCCGGAAGACCCGTTTCAGTCGAGCATTACCTGCATCAACACCAGGTATAACCGCCGTTGCTTCAACGACGGGTATCACATTCTTCACCACATCAAACCACGTGCGCACTGGACCGAGCATCCCATCGAGTTCGAAAAAGCGCTGGCCGAGTACGCCGCGCACGACGCCATCGTGTTCGACGGGGTCGACTACTTCCAGATTTGGCTGAACATGATGCTCGGGCGCTGGGGGTTCTTGGCCGACAAGTTCGTGCATCTGGAAGGCGCGCCGGTGCGAAGCAAAGACGAAGTGATTGCCTTCTTGCAGAGCCGGGTTCAACCCGTGGTGCAACGAGCGTAACGGCGCGCGCGAGGCTATTTTTGGGGGTGGGCGGGTCGAAGCGCCTGAGGTATGTGTAGGGGTCGGTGTCGACGACGAGTAAGGCTCGGGCGGTGTGGTTGGCGGCGGGGCTGTACGGCTGCGCCCACGTGGCGCCCAGCTCCGTGCACTTGTCCCAGCCCAGCACCGAGCCCGCGCCGAGGCCGACGACCAGCGCGGTCGCGAGCGAGAGCAAGCCCACAGAGCTCGCGGCGGCGCCTTCGACCGCCGCCCGAGCGCCGA
Organism: Myxococcales bacterium; assembly: GCA_040348565.1. GTDB lineage: Bacteria > Myxococcota_A > Polyangia > Polyangiales > Polyangiaceae > PMG-095. Next base: position 14,064 of record JBEQSW010000558.1, read on the forward strand.
GCCCACACGGCAAGCGCGCGCTCTATCAGAAGGCCTGCGATCTTGGCTCCGCGCTGGGCTGTAACGATCTGGCCATCCTGTTCGGGAACGACGTGGAGCATTCGTTGCCGTTGTTCGAGCGCTCGTGCAGCCTGGGTCTGACTCGCGGCTGCGCGAACTTGGGCGCTCAGCTTTTGTGGGGTGCGCCCAGTGAAGCATCACGCACGCGGGCGGTCGGTCTTTTGTCCCAGGCGTGCGATCAGGCCGACGCCTTCGGCTGCGACGAGCTGGGCAATGCGCTGTACGACGCCGAGGCGCTGGGCCAGAAAGGCTCGTTCGGCCGCGCTCACGGCGCCTACGAAAAAGCCTGCAAGCTGGGCCGAGCCATGGGCTGCCTCAACGACGGCTGGATGCTTCGGCGCGGCGAAGGCACCGCCAAAGATCCGCAGCGCTCACGCGAGCTGTTTCGCTTCAGCTGTGATCAGCAGGTGTACGCCGGGTGCGCCGCCCTCGGCTACGACTTGCTGGACGACGCGCACAGCTCCGCCGAGTACGCCGAAGGCGTACGCTGGGCAAAGCTTGCCTGCGAGCACGACGAGGCGTTCGGCTGCTTCTCGCTCGGCGCCGCGCTGGCATTCGGTTCGGCCAAAGATGCGCAAAAGCTGAACGAGGGCCTGACGCTGCTGACCCGCGCCTGCAAGCTGGGCTTCAACGACGGTTGTCGGTACGCGGCCAGCCTGGAGCAACGGCTGAAGAACGCCGCCGCCCCGCGCGCGGCCGCCGGGGACGACGCTGCTTCGGACGAGGACGAAGCTGAAGACGAGGACGACGCCGAGTGAGTCACTCGGTGCGCAGGTAGATCGCCAACCCGTACGGCAACTCCACGATTTGCGAGTATTGCCCGACGGCTAGCGGCTCGAGCACGGCACGCGCGGCCGGATAGAGGGTGTCGAAGTCGAGGTAGCCGATGTCACCGGGGTTGGCGGCATGAACTCTGTCGTTGCCAACGGCTTGCAAGATTGCCGTCCAGCGCACGCCGGCCCTAAGCTCGCGTTCTGCGCGCTCGATGCTCGACAGCGACAGCTCTCGCGAAGGCGCGGGCCAAAAGCGCCCCGCCCGAGGCGGCTTGACCGAAAGCACCGAAAAGCGCCGCAGCTGAAGCTCGGCGCCGTTGGCCTTGAAGTGGCGTGCGTGGCTGTCGACACCGCGAGCGTCGTGGCTGAGCAGCTCGCGCGCAAAGCCGGAGCGGCCGTCGATGGCTTGGCCCGACGCATCTTGGTACGAGGTCTCGGCCAGCAAGCCTTGCGCGTCGTAGCGCGAGATGGTGATGCTGACGTTGTCGTTCGACAACGCGGGCTGGCCCATCGCGTCTCGACACGTCTGGCGTATGACCTGACGGTAGTTGTCGTGCTCGAAGGTGGTCGAAGCGCAACCGCGGTTCGACCGGGGCCGACCGCGGCCGTCGAAGTTGGCGCGCTCGACCAAGAGGTGTTGGGGACTGAACCGGTAACGCACCAGCGCCGGTCCGTCGTCTTGTCCGGGGCGATTGTCGATGCGGAAGTAGCGCCGCTCGGTCACGTGACCCCGGTCATCGTGATCGAGCTCGATTCGGGCGTATCCCACCGACGGCTCGAAGGGGTTGCCTTGCGCGTCGAAATAGCGAAATTCGCGCGACCGCCCGCGCTCGTCGGGCGACGCTCGCCACATGCTGTTGCCCTCGTCGAAGCGGCTGGGTTTGCCGTCGCCGTCCAAGCAATCCTTGCCCACCAAAAAGCCGAATCTGTCACGGTGGTACGCGAGCACCGGGCACCAAGAATCCTGGACCGTGACGGGCTTGCCCTCGGCATCGAACAAGCTTTGACGCAAAAGGTTGCCGTACTTGTCGTACTTCCACGACACGCGGTGGGCGCGGTTGCCGGTTGCCGCGGGATGCTGCGCTTCGTCCCAGGCACGCTGCTCGAGCAGGTTTCCGAATTCGTCGTGCTGGTAGGTCCAGCAGTGCACGCCGGCGTCGTTCTTGATCGGCTTGCCCTGCGCGTCGAAGTAGCAGGTGCGCGCGATTTGCCCGGCGGCGTCACGCTCGTAGCGAAGCTCGCTCGCCGACTGCAGCTGGCTGGGCGTGCCGTCGCTGGCCAACGGCCTCATGCTGACGATGAGGCCGCGCGCGTCGCGTTCGTTGAGCGCGCCGGTGTGCGTGCGGTCGTTGCTGAAGTTGGGGCGCCCCCAAGCGTCCACGAACGCAGCCTTGCGAACGTGCTCCGTATATAACGTGCGGTCGCAGACGACGCCGTCCGGTTGGTAGCCCGTGTCTTCAGCCAGCTCGGTGCCCTGGAAGCGGTAGCGGTATTCGCTGCAGCCGTCGTCGTCGACTTCGGGAAAGCCGCGCCCGTTGAGGCGCTCGAGCCGTCGGACCCGCCCGTTTTCGCGCTCGAGCCGGAACGACACCGCGCGGTGCCGCTGCTCTTCGGCGCTGAGGGGGCGGAAGCAGATGGGACCCGTGGCCGCCAACAAGTAGTCGGCGCACAGCTCGGTCGTGATCGGGCTCGGCGCCCGCGCGTCGGCGGTGGCCACTCTGGCCGCCGGATGCGCAGCGCAAGCAGCGGTGCCCGCCAGCAGCAGCCCGGCGAAGGTCGAACGCGGCACGCTCACGGCTCACCTGCCATTTCTGCCAACGCGCGGCAGGCTTCGGCGTGCTCGGCTTCGCAGGCGGTGTTGAAGCGCTCACGGGCGGCAGCTTCGTCTTTGGCCGTGCCGTGCCCCTGAAGGTAGGCGCGACCGAGCGCGTAGCAGCCTTGCGCGGGATCCAACTTACAAGCCTCCTGCAAGAGCTCCATGCCGCGCGCCGCGTCCTTGGGTCGCCCCTTGCCGTCGATGTAGGCGCCGGCAAGCTCGGCACAACCCGAACCGAAATTCAGCTGGCACGCGCGCTCTTGGAAGTCGGCGCCCTTCTCGTCGTTCTGAGCCAAGCCAACTCCGGCCTGGAAGTGCGCGCCAATCCTGGCGCAAGCCCAGCCCACGTAGTTGGCGCAGCCAATCTGCAGCTTTTCGAACGCGGCACGTAGATTTCCGGGCTCGTCTTGGTCCAGCAGGCGGACGCCCCACCAGGCGCAGCCGAGCGGCGAATTCAGCTCACAGGCTCGCTGAAACAACCGCAGCTCCTCGCTGGTGGCGGGCTTCCGGTAAAAGGCCACGTTGGCGCAGGCCATGCCAAAACCCTGCTCGCAGCCTCGCTCCAGCAGCGGCAGTGCGCGCGCGACGTCTTTGGTCACGCCCCGACCGTCCCCGTAGGTGACGCCGAGCCAGTTGCACGCGCTACCTTCACCCAAGCGACAGGCCGCGTCCAACAGAGTCAGGCCGCTTTCTTGTTTGGCGCCGGACAACCGCGCAAGATCGGGAGTTCCCCACGCGGTAGAGATGATCTTCGTGAAGCTGCGCCGCACGACGCCAAGCTCGATGTCGCTGCTGATACGTAGCGCGCGGCCATCGCGCACGACCGCGAACGGAACCCGGGCGACATCTTGCTTCTCCGGCGCCCCCAGCAAGACACCGGCACGGTTGGAATGAGACTGCCAAGCATCGGAAAACGGCAGCGCATCTTCGCGTAGGAAGCCACTGAGCAGCGTCGGCGTTTTGCCGAGCTCAGCCAGCTCGGAGCGCGTCCGCAGATTGCGGCGCTTGCCGGCGGGCGCGAGCAAGTCGGAAAGGCTTGCTTTGAGCAAGGCCAAGTCGGCGGATTCGGCCAGCCACAACGCGCCTTTGCGTTGCCCAATGCCCACGTAGCTGCGAGATGTTTTACTGCCTACTTCCAGCAGCCGCGCGCCTTTCGGTAGTAGCTTTTCGACCGCCAAGGTGTGCACGTAGCGTTGCTCGTCGGTCTGGCCGGCGACGGTGGCCAGGCGCTGGTAGCCGTCCAGCGCAGCCGCGATGGCTTTGCCACACTGCCCTTTCGGATCTTCGACGCCGAGCAGCATGAAGCTCGGCGACGCGGGCGTGGCGGGCGGACCAAACTCGGGCAGCTCGGGCGGCCACGGCTTCGGGGTTGCCGCCGTCACGGCGGCCTGGTGGCCCGTGGCGAGCACCACGCCTTGCCCGGCTTGCAAACATGCCGATGGCAACGCCGCGAGCTCTGCCAGGCGCCCGGCCCCTCCCGCCTTGGCCAGCAGCCCGAGTGCGCGCGGGCTCGGCGCGAGCCACGGAGCCAACAGCCCGGCATCGAAGAAGATGGCCGCCTCGGTAGCCTCGGACAGCTCCCAAAAGGCCGCCGGCATCCGCGCCGGGCCGGCAGCTTCGACGCTGCGAGCGACGATGCTGTCGGCCTTCGGCGCGAGCGTGGCGCTCAGCGTGAATTTTCCGGCGTGGGGTGCCCCGGCGCTGAGCTCGAGGGGGCCGAGCGCCTCGTAGCCAGCGACCACGCGATGCGCGAGCTCGAAGCCAACGTCGAGCACCGCCAGCCGCAGCTCGGGACCTTCGTCGAGCGCCGAGTGAGCCGGAAGTAACGGATCGAAGGTGCGCGGAACGGCTTCGCGCCATCCGTACAGGTCGCTACCGATCGAGCGTCCGAGCGCCATGCTGGCCCGCAACATGGCGCCGCCCGCCAGCGGCCCCGAGCTCGGCTGAAGCGCCGAGCCGAATGCCAAAAGCGTCCCGCGATCACCGCAGAGGATGGCGGAAGCGGACTCGCCCCCCTCGCGCACCGCGCATTGACCGCCTTTGAGCAGCTTGAACCCTCGCGCAGCTAGCTCTTCATCGGGTGCCGCCAGCTCGTACGAGGCGCCGCTGGCTACGGATGCCGCGAACACCGCCGGCGCGGACGTGTCGGCGCCCTTCGCCATCGTGAAGGGCCGCGTGACATCCATCGCTGGCACCTGCCACGCCCGCGCGATCAGCTCGGGCTCGAGCCGAACCGACGTGCCCGCCGTGACACCGGCGAGGAGTTGCGTCACGTCGAGCTCGAGCAAAACCTCTGGCGTGCCCAAGGGCGCGGGCGTGAGCGGTGGCTTTTCACCGACCACGGGCTGGGCGCGAGCAGACGGGGCGGAAGGTTTGGCGGTGACCTTGGCTACCGGCAACGCGGCGGGAGCGCAGCCCACCAAACCAACGAGCGAAAGCCAACCGCAAGCCAGACACCCCACGCTCCTCATCACGGCGACGCTAGCGCAAGCCCACCCACCGACACCAGCACTCCCGCTCGGGCAGCGCCAAGCCCTGCACGAGCTAGAGCAGGGCAACCTTCACGTCGTCGAAGCGCGGTCTTACCCGCGACGCGCGCGCCAGCGCAACGCGATCATCGAGCTCGTGCGGTCCCGCACAGCGCACCTACACAACCCTCCAGAGTCGTACCGACGATCTCGAGCTGCCCGTCGTCCCAGCGGCAGGCGCTGAGGCTCCCCGCTGCCGCGGCACGGATGCGGCTCGATGTTGGCGGCGATGATTGGGGAGCGCTGTGGTGACAGGACGCGGTGGTCCATTTCGACACGCCGCCCCTGAAGTCGTCGAAGAACGTCACACTCGCCACCGCCTTGCTCCTCGAGCTCGCGCCGGACCGAGGAGGCCCCGGCCATGGCCACCCGGACCGTCAGACGGCGCCCGATTCAGCCGTTGCCGCCCGGCGGACATCTTCCGGACCCCTGACATGCTCAATTATTTCAGTGTGATTTCGACTATTTATGGATCCCTTTATGGTCTAAGACCTTTCGACGCTTTTCGGAAACATTGCCGAAAAAAATCCCCGGTTACGCCTGTTCGGCCGCGCGGACCGAAGACCTCCCAGGCCCTTCCGACTCCCCCCGCCCGACGGCGCCCCAAAAACTTCACGGCAGACCCCAAGAAATAAGAAGAGGAACCCACAGTCATGACCGGAAATAGCGTTCGCAAGCAAGCCGTCGCCGACATCGCGAGCCAGGCCGTTGCTCCTTTCGTCAGCATCGAAGAGTCGCCCGACGCGCTCTTCGCCAGCAACGTCTTCAGCCTGACGGCCATGAAGGCGAAGCTGCCGAAGGATGTATTCAAGTCACTGAAGCGCACCATCGACAAGGGCGAGCCGCTGAACCCCGCCGTGGCCGACGTGGTGGCCTCCGCGATGCGCGAGTGGGCGATGGCCAAGGGCGCCACGCACTACGCGCACTTGTTCTTCCCGCTCACCGGGCACATGGCCGAGAAGCACGACTCGTTCATCTCGCCCGACGGCGAGGGCGGCGCGATCAGTGAGTTTCAGGGCAAGCTGCTCGTTCAGGGCGAGCCGGATGCCTCGAGCTTTCCGAACGGCGGCATCCGCCAGACCTCCGAGGCCCGTGGCTACACGGCTTGGGACGTCACCAGCCCCGCCTTCGTGATCGACTCGACCCTGTACATTCCGACCGCGTTCGTGTCGTGGACGGGTGAGGCGCTCGACAAGAAGACGCCGCTCTTGCGCTCGCAGCAAGCGCTCAACCGCCAAGCCACGCGCATCTTGAAGCTCTTCGGGCACGAGAACATCGCCCCCGTCGTGGCTTACGCGGGTCCGGAGCAGGAGTACTTCCTGGTCGATCGCCGCTTCTTCATGGCTCGCCCGGATCTGCTCAACTCCGGCCGCACGCTGTTCGGCACCAAGCCCCCGCGCGGCCAAGAGTTCGAGGACCTGTACTTCGGCGCCATCCCCGAGCGCGTCATCGCGTACATGGTCGAGCTCGAGCGCGAGCTGCTGAAGCTGGGCATTCCGGCCAAGACCCGCCACAACGAGGTGGCCCCGGGCCAGTTCGAAATCGCGCCGGTGTTCGAGAGCGCCAACATGGCAGCCGATCACCAGCAGGTCTCGATGATGATGATGCGCAAGCTCGCCATCCGTCACGGCTTCGAGTGTTTGACGCACGAGAAGCCCTTCGCGGGCGTCAACGGCTCGGGCAAGCACGTGAACTTCTCCTTCGGCAACTCGACCCAGGGCAACATGCTCGACCCGGGCGACACGCCCCACGAGAACGCGCAGTTCTTGGTGTTCACGGCCGGCGTCATCCGCGCCGTGCACAAGCACGGCGGCCTGCTGCGTGCGGCCATTGCCTCGGCCCAAAACGATCACCGCTTGGGCGCCAACGAAGCCCCGCCCGCCATCATCTCGGTGTTCTTGGGCGAGCAGCTGGCCGACGTGTTCGACCAGCTCAAGGCTGGTGGCGCCAAGTCGTCCAAGAGCAAGGGCGTGATGGAAATCGGCGTCGACACGCTGCCGAAGCTGCCCAAGGACGCGGGCGACCGTAACCGCACCAGCCCGTTCGCCTTCACCGGCAACCGCTTCGAGTTCCGCGCCGTCGGTGGTGGTCAGTCCATCGCCGGCCCGCTGGTTGCGCTGCAAACCGCGATCGCCGAGTCGCTCGACTACATCGCGGGCAAGCTGGAAGCGTCGGTTGGCTCTGGCAAGACGCTCAACGCGTCGATCCAGACCCTGCTCACGGAGCTGGCCAACGAGAACGCGGCGGTCGTGTTCAACGGCAACGGCTACTCGGAAGAGTGGCACCGCGAGGCCGAGAAGCGCGGCCTGCCGAACCTCAAGACCACGGTCGACGCGCTGCCGCAGCTCAACACGCCGGAAGTGGTCAAGCTGTTCGACAAGTACGGCGTGCTCACCCCGCGCGAGCTGAAGAGCCGCTACGAGATCTACCTCGAGACGTACGTCAAGACGGTGCTCGTGGAAGCCAAGCTGGTGGTGAAGATGGGCAAGACCACGATCTTGCCGGCTGCCATTCGTTACCAGGCCGAGCTGAGCGCGGCGGCAGCCGTCTCGGGTCCCGCCAAGAAGCTCTTGGGCGAGGTGTCGGGCTACGCCGACAAGCTCGACTCGAGCCTCGCGGCACTCGAGAAGTCGCTGGCGCACGAGGCGTCGGGCGTCGAGGCGGAAGCCAAGCACCTGAAGGACGACGTCCTGCCGCTCATGCTCAGCGTGCGCGGCGCGGCGGACTCCCTCGAGTCCTTGATCGCCGACGATCTGTGGCCGCTGCCCACCTACCAAGAAATGCTGTTCATGCGCTGAACCGCGCCTAACGGCTTCGTCGAACGCCCTTCACGGCAACGTGAGGGGCGTTCGCTTTTTGTACGGCTCCGTAACGGCTCGAGATTTTTTCACAGGGAGATCGGGAGATCGGGAGATTTTGTTGCTCGAGTCGGGCGTTGTCGATCGACGACTGCACAGCCGTCTTGCGCCTCCGCGCGACTCGAACCCCCAAATCCTCGTTTCTGTCTCCCCCTCCCGATCTCCCGATCTCCCTGTGAAAAAATCTGGGGACTCTAAGCGATCTTCGATTGTTCGCCGATTTCCGTAAGGAAGCGCTCGGGGCGTTTGAAGAGCTTTTCGATTTGTTGGCGCGCCATTTCGCCGAGGGGGCCGGGTTGGGCGCCGAGCGCGCATTGCAGGAGCACGGCCTCTTTGAGCATGGGTAAGAAGTCGTCGGCGCAGCGCTTGCTGAAGGCTTCGGCGTCGAGCTCTTCTTTTCGCACCGTGGCCTCGAAGTCGATCAAGATCATTTCCAGCGGCGACGGGCACACGACCAGGTTGTGCAGCTCCAAGTCGCCGTGGGCGATGCCGGCGGCGTGCAGGCGGGACAGCGAGTCGAACGCATCCACTAGCAAGCGCCACAGGCCCGCCGCTTGCGCCAGGTGCAGCTTCTGCGCGATGGGCAAGTTGGCTTCTTCGGGCTCGGCGCCGAACGGTGAGAGCCGGTGGTAGGGGCTGCCGGGCAGAAAGCAGCTGCGAAAAATCTGGTGGGTCGCGCCAATCGCCGGCGGAATGCCCAAGATTTCTGCGGCTTCGTTCTGCCGATCGCGCTCTTGGCGAGGATCTCCGTGCAGGCGGCCGGGGTAGTAGGTCTTGCGAAAGTGCAGCGGGTAGCTGGCAGCGAGCGGAAAGCTGGCGCGCGTCTCTTCGCCCGCGATCACGATGTCCGCGGACATGAGCGGCATGCCGTTGGCCTCGCGCTTCATGATCGTGCGCACCACGAAGTCTTGGCGCGGCGCTCGTTTGATCCAAACCGCGTACTCGGCGCCGACCCGGACGGCGTGGCGCGGCGAGACTTGGATCAGCTGGTCTTCTTCGTCCACGACCTCACGCTCGCCAGAAACCCCATGGGGGGCAAGCGTCTTTTCAAACGAGGCGAGCCGGGGCTCGGCCGACCCACGAGATCGAGTCTTTAGCGCAAGAACGAGCATTTACTGCTTGGGTTTCGGCAGCCTTTCCAGACGCGTGCGCGACCGCCCGTGGTAGTCGAGGCGTCATGACTCGCTTGCAAGGCCGCCGCATCCTGCTCACGGGAGCTTCCCGCGGCGTCGGTAGGGAAACGGTTCAGCTGTTCAGCCGCGAAGGCGCGGAAATCATCGGGGTGGCCCGCGACGGGGCGCGCCTGGCCCAGCTCGCTCGCGAGTATCCTGGCTTCCAGGGCATCTCCGGCGACATCACCGACCGGGGCCTGGGCGCGCGCCTGGCCAGCGCGGTCAGCGAACGCTGGGGCGCGCTCGACTTATTGATCAACAACGCCGCCATTCAAGAATACAACGCCGGCTTCCACGCCGAGCCGCTCGACGCGCTCGAGCGCAACGTCACCACCAACGTGCTGAGCGCACATTGGCTGATCCACGCGCTCTTGCCGTTGCTCAAAAAGGGCAGCGAGCCGCGCATCATCAACGTCAGCTCCGGCGC
>JBEQSW010000570.1:0-5130 GCA_040348565.1 Myxococcales bacterium
TGCAAGGACTCGGTGAGCAGTCGCAGGTAGCGTTGAATGATCACCGCGCCCGCCATCAGCTCTTCGGCGAAGCCGTTGCGGCGCGCAGCGATGCCCTTGGCGGTGGCGCCGAGCTTGGCCAGCTCGTGCCCGTGCGTGCGTAGTCGAGCGCGGGCTTCGTGTAGTGCCAGCAATTTGCGCGAGAGGGGCGCGCGCGCAAAATCGCGAGCGGTGTCGCGCGTGCGCTGTGCCATCGCCGCGACCTCGCCAAGGTCGGTAGAAGCATTCACCGCGCGCGCGTGGCCGAAATCCACGGGACCTGTAGTAAAAGGTAAGCTTGCCAAGACGCTGGTGATTTTACGCGGTTTCGCGGCCGCGCGCTGCTTCGCTTCCGCCCTCCGCGGGGCCAGGGTACCCTGATTCAATTCCTCCGGAATCGAAGCCCCAGTCGGCGGTCGCGCACGACGACGACGATCCGCACGAGTCGGTCACGCTCGCGCCGCCCGCGCCGAATTTCGACGAGATGCTACGGAACGCCACGCCGGTGCCGTCGCTCTCGAACCGGAGCGATCAACATTTTCGGGCCGCGCTGGAGGCCGGCTCGCGCGCCGGCTCGAGCCTCAGCGAGCTTTCCAAGATCGTGGCCGAGCTTTCGGGCGGTCTGTCCGGGGCGAAACAGGCCAACGAGCAGCTCGTTCACGAGCTCAGCACGCTGCGCGCCATGCTGGGGACGGCCAACGAGCAGCAGCTAGCGCAGAATCACCGTATCGCGTTGCTCGAGCAAGAGCTGATGCTGAGCCAAGGCGCCGCCGAACGTGAGCGCCAGTTCCTGACTCAGCAGCACGACGAATTTTTAGCCGCCATCTTGGAGGAGCACGAAGAAGCGCTGCGCGTTCGTGACCAGGAAGGCGAAGCGCTGCGCGTCAACCGCTACGAGGCCGAGCTCGCGCAGAAGCTAGTGCAGGCCGAGTCGGCGCGCTTGGCCGCCGAGGGCGACTGCGCGCGCGCCCGCGAAACGCTGGCCAAGGTTCAGGCGCAGCGCGACGAAGCCCAAGCCCGGGCCGACAAGCGCGAACGCGAACGCGACGAGCTGCGCGCCGAGGCCTCTCAGCTGCGCGCTCGTCTGGGCATCCATCGCGCCAGCAGCACGGCACCGCCGCCGCCCCTCACGAGCAGCCGGGCGCCGGCTTTCCGTCCGCCACTGGCGCTCGAGCTCGACACCGGCGAGCTGGATTCGACTCTGCACCCGCGCAGCTCCTCGCCTCGCTTGCCGAGCGTGCGGCCGCGGCTCACCCCCGCGCCCTCCGAGCTCGAGCGCGCCGTGTACACCCCGCGGTCCGAATCCAGCGCGCCCGTCGCGGAGCCATTCCCGCGTGAAAGCACGCGACCGGGCGTGGGCGGGCCGAAGCCGTCGCAGCCCCCGCCGCCGCCGAGCTTCGGCCCGCCGCCTTCCGGCTGGACGCCACCGCCGCCGCCCCCCGAAGTCAGCCCCGCGCCGCGCCCGGCGTTGGTGTCGGCGGCCAGCCTGCCTCCGGGGCTGCCAGGCCTGCAGCCGATTTTGAAGCAGAAACCCGACCCCACGACTCGACCGCTTGTCGACTATTCGCTAGGGAAAGACGGCGTGCGGAGCGAAACGCTCGAAGGCGCGCGACTTTCCTCCAAGCCCCCTCGAAAATAAGTGCCGCGTCCCTTGCTCGTCCGCACGGTGGTGGCCGCTGCGGCGGCGCTCGCTTCGATCTATTTCACCAAGCTCGGGCTGTTCGCGGCCGTCGGCACGTTCGTGGCGTGGGCGTCGTTGCCGCGCGCCGACAAGGCCGAGCTCCGACGCGAGCACGGGCTGCTGCTGGTAGCGGCGTTGGCTGCGTGCATCGGCTTGTTTCGGTTCTTGGTGCTGGAAGCCATTCCCGGCATCGTCCAAGGCGGCAATCGCTTCACCGAGCAGCGCGCCATCTCGCGGCTGCGCGAGGTGTTGTTCGCCGAAGACATGGCGCGCCGCAGCGCCGCGCGCGATCCAGACGGCGATCACGTCGGCTCGGCGGCGCTCTTGGGCGAGCTCACGGGCGAGCTCGGGTTGCGGCAGGGCGCGCGCCTGGAGATGCCGCTGTTGGAGGGGTTTCCCAAGCAGGTCGAGACCAGCCTCGGGCCCGCCAGCGAAATTGGCGGCTACTTCTTGCTGGTGTGCCTGCCGAAGCAGGGCGGCGGCTTCACCGCGCAGCCCGGTGAGCCGGTGGACGAGGAGCTGGCGGAGCGTCGCTTCGTTGCCTATGCGTGGCCGAGCGGCACCGCGCCGGGCCTGGAAAACGCCGTCGCTTTGGACGAGCACGAGCATATTTCGCTGGCGCCGGCCAAGCCCGGCTTGCGTTTCGGCGCGGGCGCCCCGCCCCGCTGCGACGACGTGGTCGCCCCGGAGACGCGCGACAACTGGACGGCTTGGCGCCACAAGCAGCCACGACGCAGCCTGCCCGGCGATCGCTGACGTGCTAGGCATCGCCGCTCTCTTCCTGCCGTAAAGCCCGCACCATGGACCCGCAGTACAAAAGCGATATCAACCGCGACGTCAAACCGGCGGCGCCCGGCGAGTTCGGGGCGCTGTCGCTGGGCGCCTTGCGCGTCGATCCGCCGGTGGTGTTGGCGCCGATGGCGGGCGTGACGAACTACCCGTTTCGAGCGCTGTGCAAGCGCTTCGGCGCGGGTCTGTACGTGAGCGAGATGATCACGGCGCGGCCGCTGGTCGAAGGCAACGAAAAGACGCTCAAGCTGGCCGACTTCGGCCCCGACGAGTCACCGCGCAGCCTGCAGCTGTACGGCGTCGATCCGTACTACGTCGGCGAAGCCGTCAAACGCCTGATCAACGAAGGACGTGTCGATCACATCGACATGAACTTCGGCTGCCCGGTGCGCAAGGTCACTTCCAAGGGCGGCGGCTCGGCCATCCCCGCCAAGCCGCGCTTGCTCGAGGCCATCGTGGGCGCGGCCGTCAAGGCGGCCGGCGCAGTACCGGTCACGATCAAGTTTCGCATGGGCATCGACGAGAGCTGCATCACCTATCTGGATGCCGGGCGCGTCGGCGAGCAGACCGGCTGCCGCTGGGTCGGTCTGCACGCCCGCACCGCCGCGCAGCTTTACGACGGCGAAGCGCGCTGGGACGCCATCGCCGACTTGAAGAGCCGGCTCTCGATCCCAGTGTTGGGCAACGGCGACATTTGGGAGGCCGAAGACGCGCTGCGCATGATGCGCCAAACCGGCTGCGACGGCGTGATCGTCGGCCGCGGTTGCTTGGGCCGTCCCTGGCTGTTTCGCGATCTGTCGGATGTTTTCGCGGGCCGTGAGCCGCAAAACCCGCCCACGCTGGGAGAGGTGCGCGACGTGCTCTTGGAGCACGCGCGGGGCCTCTCGGCGTGGTTTGGCGAGCGCCCGGCGATGCGCGCCTTCCGGCGCCACGCGACCTGGTACACGAAATGTTTCCGCAATACGGCAGAGCTGCGCGCACGCCTGATGCAAGTCGCGACGCTCGCGGAGCTGGAGCTGACGCTTGCGGGACTGAATGCCGCGGAGCCCTTTCCGCCGCTGGCGATGCGGGTCCCGCGCGGTAAGGCCTCCGGCACCCAGACGGTCAGCTTGCCCCACGGGTACCTGCAAGATCGCGAAGATGCGACCCCGCCTTCGGCCGATGCCGAGGACGCATTTTCCGGCGGCTGAGCCCACCTTCCCGTCTGGCCAAGCGCCCTTTATGGGTTTAGGCTTTCTGCAGGATGCGGGAAAATGGGCTCCCCCGAGTGCTGACGTGGCGTTGGACGCCTTGCGTTGCCCTCGTGCTGGGGTCCGTGTCGTTCGTTACCTTCGCGCTCGTCGCCATTCCCGATCACATCGGTCACGTCGACGCCGAGAGTACGACCGACGGCCTGCGCCTCGGAGCCGCCCTTGCGCGCACCCAAGCGACGACCGCGTCGCCCAACGACTGGTCGGGTGACACCACGAACACGGCCGCAGCGACGCCCAGCCCCAACCTTCGCTCGACGCCCTCCAGCCCGGCCACGCAAAACGCGGACGGCTCATTCCCCAAGCGCGGCTTTTCGCCGCCGCTCGAGCGGGCGGAGCCGCCGCCGGCCCCGGTGCCTCCGCCCCAGCCGCTGCAGCTCAACGTGCCGCCACCCGTTCCCGCGCCGCCCCCGCCGGCCGCCGAAGCGCCGCCCCCGCCGCAGCAGCAGCCCGAGGTCGTGCCTCAAGCCGCGCCCGCGCCCGCGCCGCCAGACGCTTCGCCCCCCAGCGCCGGTCAAGCGCCCGTTGCAGCGGCTCCCGCCAACTGAGCCTCCCCGCTCGCGAGCGCTGCGCACGGCCGCTCGAACGGCGGTGGAAGCTAGGCCGCACAGAGCCGAAATTTCGCAAATCTGCGGTACATTAATCGTTTTAGTCATCACCAGCGCCGCCGAAGATGGTGTAAACGGGCGCAGCCATGACGACGATTCTGGACCTCGGCTCCCACGCGCTCAGCTGGCGCCTCCTCGACGTACCGCACCGTTCGGGAGAGGACTTGGCCCTGAAGGCCTCCCGCGAGCAGCAGAGCCCAGCGGGTTGGCTCGCGGCAACGGTGCCGGGGCTGTCGGCGCAAGACCTGCTGGCGGCCGGTCGCATCCCCGACCCGTATTGGGGCGACCAGGTCGGGCAAGCCCGTTGGATCGAAGAGCGTGATTTCGTCTACGCGACAGAGCTTTCGCTCAGTGCGGAGCAAGCCGCTCTGCCGGCGCGGTTCGTGTTCGACTCGCTGGACACGTTCGCCAGCGTCTACTTGAACGGCGAGCGAGTCGCGCACCACGAAAACCAGATGCGTCGGCTGTTCGTGGACGTTACCGGCAAGCTGCGGGCCGGCGTCAATCGGCTGGCCATCGCGTTCGAAGCCAGCATGCCAGGTACGGTTCGGCGCGCGGGTGAGCCGCTGCCGTACTGGAACGAGCCGTGGGAGCGCCTGTACGTGCGCAAGTCTCAGATGAGCTACGGCTGGGACTGGGCGGCGCGCACGCCCACGGTGGGGCTGGCAGCGCCGGCCCGGCTCGAGCTCGGTCACGGCATTTTTACCGATGATTTGTGGGTCACGGCCCGGCCGCAGGCGGACGGCGCCGGGCTATTCGTGGCCAGTCTAGGCGTGACCGGGCA
>JBEQSW010000584.1:0-6572 GCA_040348565.1 Myxococcales bacterium
CGCCCGGGGGGGGGAACTAATCTCGCAGGCATGAGCAGCGGCGGCAGCTCGACCGCGCCTTGCCAGGGCAGCGACGTGCCCGTGCCCAAACGCTTGGTGCGACTCTCCTTCAACCAAATTTCCAACGCGGTAAGGTCGCTGACCAACGAAACCTTAGCCACTACCATCGCGACCACCTACGAAATCGGCGACTCCGAGCATCGGACATTTCCTCCCCTGGCCAGCCCTCGCGAAGGCTCCGTCTTTACCGACAGCAACTGGGCCAAGGGCGACAAGATCGCCGCCGACGTCGGCAAGTACATCGCCGACAACGCGGCCACGGTGACCAACTGTGGTGCCACTCCCAGCCCCGACTGCGCGAAGGCTTTCGTGCTTTCGTTTGCCGAGCGAGCCTTTCGCCGTCCGCTGAACGATCCCGAAAAGGCCAATCTTGCCGCGGTGTTGAGCACCGTGACGGCGGTTAGCGGCACCGCGGCCCAGCAGCTGCAATACGGCGTGTACGCGGTCTTGGAGTCGCCTTACTTCCTCTATCGCACGGAGCTCGGACAGGGCGCGACCGCGCCGGGACCGCTCGCAGCCTACGAGGTCGCCAGCCAGCTCTCGTTCTTCCTGACCGACGCCCCTCCTGACCCGCCCTTGCTCGAAGCCGCGGCCCAGAATGCACTCACCACGCCCGAGCAAGTCACGGCGCAAGTGAAGCGCATCTTGGCGCTGCCGGCCGCGCAGCAAAACTTACAAGACGCGATATTTTCCTACTTCGGCTTGTACGGACTGGAAAACGTCATCATCAACTCGCCGGAGTTCACCGAGCCGGTGCGCAACTCGATGCTGCACGAGTCGGAGTTGTTCCTAAAAAACAACCTGTGGGCTCCCAAGCTCACCGACATGCTGACGACCCGAAAGTCGACCATCAACGCCACGCTGGCGCCGCTGTACGGCGCACCCGTGCCTACCGCTGGCCTAGACGCGGACGGCTTCGGTACGGTCGAGCTGCCCGAGAATCGAGCCGGCATTCTGACGAACCTGGGCTTCCTCTCGGCGCGCTCGCGGCCCAACCAACCGTCGGTGGTGGGCCGCGGCCTGCTCGTCAATGCCGCCCTGCTGTGCGCCGAGAATCCGGCCTTCCCGAGCGGGCTTTCCGCGCAAATCGAGGCTGTTTCCACGATGCTGGCCGACGCCACCGAGCGAGCGAAGTCCGACTATCGCACGACGACTCCGCAATGTGCCGTTTGCCACACCCGCTTCGATCCCTATGGTTTGGCCCTCGGCAACTTCGACGGCATTGGCCGCTACACGGCGATGGACGCGCAGGGGCGCCCCATCGATGCGGCCGTCACGCTGCCGCCCAACGCGGGCGGCGTGCAAGTGACCTCCGCGACCGCGATGGCGAGCCAACTGGCCAGCGGCGGCGGCTTCGCGGCTTGCATGGCCAAGAACGTCCTGGCCTACGCGCTGGCCGAGACGCCGACGGATGGCGACGCCGGGGCGGCGTTGAAGCTGGACGGCTGCGCGACGCAAGCGGTGACCACCGGCTTCGCCAAGAGCGGCCAGAGCTTCAGCGATTTGGTGGAGCAGGTCGCGGTTTCCAACACGCTCGGGCAGCGCTCGGCAGGACAGGGTGCAAAATGAGATCGTTTCGCTTCGCTCGACGCTCGTTCCTCGCCGCCGTCGGTGGCGCGGTTGGCCTGCGCGTGTTGCTCGACAACATGGTGGCGGCCGCCGCCGGCGCCACGTCTCCGCCGCGCTTCTTGATGACGCATTGGCCGGTCGGCACGGTGAAATACCTATTCAAACCGACGGGCTCGGGGGCAAGCTACACGCCCTCGAAGATCATTCAGCCGTTCGTCGATGCCGGCCTGAAAGACGACATGTCCGTCTTCTACGGCTTCAGCCACGAGCCGTTCAACTCGCGCCTCGGCGGTGGGCACGAGTCAGGCACGCCGATGATGACGACCGGCTGCCGGGTCCCGGGCACGCGGGCCAACGGCGGCGAGCACGACGACGGCGTCGCGGGAGGTCCGTCGTTCGACCAGGTGTTCTTGAAGAACGTACCCGACTTGAAGACGCCCGGCGCAGGCTACGTGAACGCCATCTGCGACGCACGCGTCGACTCGCTGGAGACGTCGACTCAGTGCTTGTCGTACGGCTACGCCACGCGCTCCATCGCCGCTGCCGACGGCGGCAACGTCACGGAGGCAACGCCACTGCTGCCCGAGCTGAGCCCGCTTCAAGTGTACTTGAATCTGTTCTCGAATTTCATGCCGGGCGGGCCCACGTCGGAAAACCAAGACGCGCTGCTGCAAGCCGTCAAAATGCGCAAGAGCGTGCTCGACTACGCGCTGACCGAGCTCAAGACGCTCAAGACGCTGGCTCCTGGCAGCGAAAGCTCCAAGATCGACAGCCACGCCGAAGCCATCCAAAAGATCGAGAGCCAGCTGCAAGTGCAGATCGAAAGCGGTGTCGTCACGATGCCGGGCTGCGTAGCTCCCCCCAAGCCGGACGCGGCCACGGTCGGCTCGAAGGGCTCCAAGAACGACTACACCGACGATCCCAACAATCCCCCCATGCAAAGGTCGTCGGACGAGACTTTGCACGAGCAGGTCGGCAACCTGCACGTGGATCTGATCATCGCCGCATTCCAATGTGATCTCACGCGGGTGGCGACCTTTCAGTGGTCGCCCGGCACGAATCACGTCTCGTTCAAGGGTCAGTACCCGGGCCGGCCCGACGCCATCTACATGCACCATCCCACGAGCCACCTCATCAACGGCGGCGCGGGCGACGGCTCTTCACCCGGAGGCACCCAGGGAGACTTGCTGCAGTTCTTGGCCAACGTGCAAACTTGGTACAACAGCAAGCACGCCGCCGTCTTGAAGAAGCTCAAGAACGCCAAAGACTCGTACGGCAACAGCTTGCTCGATCACACGCTCGTGCCGTACGTCACCGAAGTCGCGTACACGACGCACGAACGAGAACCATTGCCCGCGTTCCTGTTCGGCGGCAAAGCCCTCGGCATGACCCACGGCAGCTATTACGACTTTACGGGCCACGTGCGTCACCACAACGATTTCTGGATCACGGTGGCCCAAGGCTATTTGGGAGCGGACGCGCTCTCCAAGCTCTCCGCCGAAAAGTTCGACAAGCAGGGAGTGAAGCCCGTGCAAGGCGTCTGGGCTCCGCCCGTGTGATCTCGGGGCAAGCGGGATATTCGGCCTCACTCGCGATCATCGTCAGGCGCCCCTGACGGTCGGTTTCGGTGGCGTTGCGCGCATCGACTTGAGAGCATGAACGGTCGCTCGGCTCCGCTCCGAGCTCCAACCGAGGAGGAACTCATGCTGGTGCGCGCCACGCTACTGAGCGCTGTCTCTTGCTGCATTGGTCTGGTCACGACCGGCGCCGCCCGCGCGGCCACGCTGCGAGTGCCGCAGCAGTACGCAACCATCCAAGCCGCCGTGGACGCCGCGGCTCCCGGAGATCGCATTCGGGTCGGCGCCGGCCGCTATTGTGGCGCGACCCTGACCAAGACCGTGCGGCTCGAAGGTCACGGGCGCGCGCGCATCATCGGCTGCGACACCAGCCCCACCATCAACACCCGCCTGCGCGCTGGCTTCTACTTGCCGGGCGTGAAGGGCGTGAACCCGGCGAGCGGCAGCCGCATTCGCGGCTTCGTCTTCGACGGCGAAGGCGTCTCCAACGCGAATTTGTCTCCGTTGTCGTTCGGCGTTTTCGCGCGTTTTGCCAACGACGTGGTGGTGCAGCAAAATCGCTTCGAAGGCACCGTACAAGCCATCACCAACACCGGCGGGGATGGCTGGCGCATCGAGCACAACCGCATCCGTCAGCTCACCGTGCTCGACTGCACCGGCTACTGCACGGGTGGCGACGGCATCGTGATCGCTCTGGCGCGCGGCGCCATCGCGGCCGACGGTGGCAGCGAAGCCGCCGTCAATCGCCCCGAGGACAACCTCATCCGCAAGAACCGCATCGAGGGCAGCGCCCCCGACGGCTTCGGCACCTTTTCGCTCGCAGGCGTGCTGCTGCTGTCCGCCGATCACACGACCGTGCTTTCCAACCAGCTATTCATGCGGGACAACCCGAACGCCGACGCCGTAGGTCAGGGCATCTTGGTCTCGAACACCTGCTGCGGCTTGACCACCGCGTTCCTGCCCGGCTCACGCTTCACGACGCTGGCCTTCAACGACGGGCGCCAAAGCGAAGTCGGCATCGTGGTCGAAGGTAGCGGCGGCGCGAACACCGAAGGTTTATTCATGCTGAAAAATCGGGGCACGAGCTCGATCGAAGGCACCCTCCGGCTCGCCGCCGCCGCGCGCAGCGTGCTCGGCCCGGTGCGCGCCCAACCAACCCTCTAACGACGAGCGGAGCCGCCAGCCGAGCTCATTCTTCCACCCGCCCATGGCTGCCAACCCGCAGCCTGAATCGCAGAAGCTTCTGTGGCGGAGCTAGGCCACCTCGTACGACCGAGATTTCTTCACAGGGAGGACGGGAGGACGGGAGGGCCAGACAGAGGCGAGAATTTTGGGGTTTGCGCTGCCGCCTGCGAGCCGACACTCTCGTTGCAGGGCCCACCTCCGGGCCCCTCGAGGAAATATTTTTTGATTCGGTCCCCCGAATCAAAAAATGCGTTCTCGCCTTTCCGCACCTCCCGTCCTCCCGTCCTCCCTGTGAAAATCTCGGAGGCTCTCGACACGAGTTGCCAGGACGGCGGCAGCCCGAAGCGCTCGCGCACGGTGGCCTTGCGACGCGCTAGTGGCGTCGCTCGCGTGGCTCAGCCGCTTACTTGCAGCCCGAGACGTTGGTGATCTCGCCGGGGCACGAGATCTCCTTGTACTGGAACGTGGGGTTGTCGGCGATGCCGAACCAGTTCACGTACCAGTTGCAGTGCGCCAAGAGGTCCGGCTTGCTGCCGAAGGATTCCTGACAGCGCTGCGCAACGCAGGCGCGGGTCTTGGTGTAGTCGCCGCCGTTCTGCTGTTGGCATTCGGTCAAGAAGCCGCCCGAGCGGGCGCCCAGGTCGACCCCTGGCCACTGCGCCGAGCAGGCGTCGTTTTGGCCGACGCCACCGCCGGGGATCAACAAATCGAACTGATTTTGGCCGATATCGCCGAAGTTGATGATCTGCACGATCATCGTCTTGTCCTTCAGCGCCTGGCTGCCCGGGTCCGGATTCGCGTTGCTGTTCTTGCCGTCGAATTGCAGCTGGTAGCACTTGCCGGCCGAGCCGTCGTTCTTGGCGGCGTAACCGTAGGCCAACGTCGAGCTCACGCCCCACGGTCCCACGGCCCAGCACTGATAAGCGCCGCCGCCGGAGCACGCGCTCTGGGTGTCGGCGCCCGTGCCCCCGTTCTCTTTGGTGCAGCTCTTGACGGGCGAGCGACCGCCGGTGTTGGTGGACCAGCCACCCGCCGGCTTGCAGCAGTCCCAATAGCGCGTGGAGTGGCCTTGGGTACCGCCGCTGATGGCGGGCGGTTGGCCACCGCCGCCGCCATAACCACCAGCGCCCGTGAGCGCGCCACCGGCGCTGGAGCCGCCCATGCTGGCGCCACCGTTGTTGCTCGCGCCGCCCATGCTGCTGCCACCGCCGCCACCACCGCCGCTGCACTTGCCGCAAGTCTTGCGACAAGAGCTACCCAACCAGTCCATCGTGCACCAGCCGTACTCGACGGCGTGAACGCATGTCTCTCCGTTGTTCGGCAGCAAGTCGTCGCACGGGGTGACGGTGGCGGTTCCACCCGAAGACACGTTACCGCCGGAGGATTGAACGCCACCGCTGGCTACATTGCCGCCAGTTGCCGTGCCGGCGCCGCTGCTGGACGCTCCACCCGACGGCACGGTCGCGTTGCCGCTCGTCGGCACTCCAGTACCGGTGCCGGCAGTGCTCACCGGGGCTCCGCCAACTCCAGTCGTTCCGCCGCCGCCCAACATGGTGGCCGGGTCGTCCCCACCCGAGCACGACGCCAGAGTTACGAAACCCGCCACTGCGATTGACGCCGCCAGGCCATACCGGATGAGTTGTGAAATGCGCAAAGTACCTTCGCGTTAGCATCCACTCACAATGGACGCGAGCCAGATTGATCAGAAATCTGCAGGGCTTTTGCTGCGCTTTTAATTGTCCAATCGGAGCAGCCAAGATCGATTCGTCAAGACTCCTGCCTTTGAGCACGCGATTTTTTCCGATCGTTTGTGCGCCTTTGCGTCACCCGCGTGCGCCGTACACGCCCGTGCGCAGGAGCGGCACCACGTTGCCGCTGCTCTCGAAGTCGAACAGGCCTCGCGCAATGCCGTCCACGTGACGGTGGCTGGGATAATAAAATTGCTTGGGGAAGCTGCGCAGCGGCCCGCGCAGCACGACCTTTTGGATGTGCTCGAGCATCAGCGCGTTGTGAAAGAAGCCGATGCCGCTTTGCGCGTCTTGCAAGGTCGCGCTCGGATGGCCGCCCCACGGCGGGCAGCCGGTTCCATAACCGATGGCGGGCCAATAGTTGATGGCGACCGTGCCATAGCGCAGCTCGTCGACGGCGCGCTCGACGGCGGCCTCGACGCTGGCATCCCCT
>JBEQSW010000596.1:0-6061 GCA_040348565.1 Myxococcales bacterium
GCCGAGATCGCCATCTTGGCCGCCGACGCGGTGAAAGACTTGGGCATCGAGCCGCGGGTGGCCATGCTGAGCTTCTCCAACTTCGGAGATGCCCCGCACGAAGCGTCGTGCAAGGTCGCGAACGCCACCGCCAAGGTCAAGCGGCTGCGACCGGACCTGATGATCGACGGCGAAATGCAGGCCAACGTTGCCCTGGACGAGGAAGCGCGCGCGCCGTACCCGTTTTGCACCCTGAAAGGTGCCGCCAACGTCCTCATCTTTCCCAATCTGGACGCCGGCAACGCCGCCTACAAGCTGCTGGCCGCAACCGGCGGCGCTGAAATCATCGGCCCGATCGTGCTCGGCATGCGAAAGCCGGTGAACGTTCTGCAGCAGGGCGCCAGCGTCGACGCCATCGTGCACATGACCGCCATCACGGTGGCGCGAGCCATCCGCCGCGAGGCGCGGGAGCGGTAGCGACAGGCCAAAAGCTGGGCCGCGGGCGTGGATCACGCCAAATAACGCGGCATTTGCAGAGGCCGGGCACAGGTGGCATCCTCCCCGGCCCTCAATGTCCAAGGACAGCTTCGCTTCGCTCATGGCCACCGGTTCTGCGTCCGTTTCCGACCGCGCGCGGAAACGGCTCGACCGCGGTCAGGTGCTCGACGTCACGGTGATCCAAGTCTCCAGCGAGTTCGTGTACGTCGACGTCGGCACGGCGGGCGACGGCAAAATTCCGGCGCAAGAGCTGATGGACGAAAACGGCAAGCTGCGCGTCAAGCCCGGCGACACCGTCCGAGCCAGCGTGATCGAGGCGCACATGACCGGCTCGGTGCTGCGCGCCCTGCAAACCGCGCAAGGCAAGGACGTGCCCAAGCCGGACGAGGTCTTGGAGGGCAAGGTGACGCGCGTCGAGAACTACGGCGTGTTCGTCAACACCGCCAAGGGCGATGGCCTGGTTCCGGTGCGCGAGCTGGGGCTGGCGCCGGGCGCCGACCTACGCAAAGCCTTCCCGCTCGGCCGCGAGCTGACGGTGGTGGTGATGGACGTGGACGACCGTGGTCGCATCCGCTTCAGCGCCAAAGAGGTGACCCGCGTCGAAGAGCAAAAGAACTTCCGCGAGTTCAACGAAGCCGGCACCGAAGAGCAGCCGGAGACGGCCGCACCCGCCGCTGGTGCGAAGCCGAAGCCGAAGGTCGATCGCGGGCCCCGCAACTTCGGCAGCTTGGGCGACGTGTTCGCCGAGAAGCTGAAGAACGTAAAGACCAAGGCCCCCGCGCCCTCGCCCGGCGCCGGCAAGCGCCGCTAACTGGACGGCGAGCGCGCAGCCGAACGCCCTACGTCGCCTCAGTCACTGGAGGCGGCGCAGGGCGACGTTGCCGCTGACTACGCGCTCGCTCAGGCCTTTTGCAGCGCCGCGATGCGCTCGGCAATGGGCGGGTGCGAGCTAAACAGCAGACCGAAGCGGGACGGCCGCGGGGTGATGCCAAAGGCGGCCACCGCCTCGGGCAGGTGCGACTCCTCCGAGCGATCGAGGCGACGCAGCGCGCTGATCATGGCGTGCTTGCCAGCCAGGCTGGCGCCGCCTTCGTCGGCCCGGAACTCACGGCGGCGGCTGAACCAGGCCACGATGACGGCGGCGAAAATACCGAGCACCGCCCGCGCCACCAGCGTGGTCACCCAGTAGCCCCAACCGGGGCCGCCGCGGTCATCGCGGCCGCGAAGGGTGGAATCGATCAGGCGCCCGATGATTTCGGAGAAGAAGATCACGAAAGTATTGAGCACGCCCTGCAACAGGGTGAGCGTGACCATGTCGCCATTGGACACGTGGGCGATCTCGTGACCCAACACCGCGTCGACCTCGGCGCGCTGCATTTGCTGCAAGAGCCCCGAGCTCACCGCGACCAGCGCGCTGTTGCGGGTTGCGCCGGTGGCGAACGCGTTCATGTCGGGAGAGTCGTAGATGGCAACCTCGGGCATCTTGATGCCTACGCGGTTGGCGTGCCGCGCCACCGTGTCGAGGAGCCAGCGCTCGGTGTCGTTACGCGGTGCGTCGATGACCTGGGCTCCGGTGGTCCACTTGGCGATCCACTTGGACGCCAACAGTGAAATGAAGGCGCCGCCGAAACCGAACAACGCCGACATGACCATCAGCGGCCCGTAGGAGCCGAAAGCCCTGGAGGCATCCAAGACCCCGAACGCTCTGAGCACGGCGTAGATGACGCTCAGCGCCAGCATGATGGCCAGGTTGGTCAGAATGAAGAGCGAGATGCGCTTGAACACGGCTTTTTCAACCTTCGGAGCGGGCCCGGGCGGGGACGCGCTCACTAGTCCTACTGCGTATAAGCACGCGGGCAGGGAGTGTCCACCTAGGAACCAATGAAACCCGCGCTCGTTCCATCGGAATAGCCGATGGGCGCCGAAGGTTGGCTCGATGTCAGCGCGCGGCGAAAGCCGCTAAATGCGAGCCTTTGCTGACGGCAACGACCTTGCGTTTCACCAAGTCGTCCACCGTGTCGCGGATGGTTTCGCCAGCGTCACGCGCGCTGAAGCCCAGCTCGCGCTCGGCCTTGTCGGCGCTGCAGTACCAAAAATACTGCGCCATCTCGACGCTCACTTCGTCCACCGGCACGCGCCCGCCGATGGCCTCGACGGCCTTGGCGAAGACTTGATTCAGACCCAGCGCCAACGGGCGCGAGCTGGGCATACGCAGGAGCGGGGCCTTCACGCCGCTGATGCGCTCGAGGCGCTGGAAGAAGGCCGCGATGGTCATGTTCTTCGCGTTGAGCAGGTACCGTTCGCCCGCTCGTCCGCGCTCGAAGGCCTGCAGCAGCCCGAGCGCCGCGTCACGCGCGTCCACGAACGCCATGCCGCCGGCTGGCGTGGCGGGAATGGAGCGCTCGAGGAAGAGCCGTACGTCACCGGTGGAAGATTCGCGCAGATCGCCGGGGCCGAGCAGCAGGCTCGGGTTCACGATCACGACCTCGAATTCGCCCGGCGTGTTGGCGTCCAGAGCGACGCGCTCCGAGTACAGCTTGGTCCGATAATACGGCCAGCGCGCGATGATTTCGAGCGGGGCGCGGCAGCTTTCGTCCGCGATGCGCTCGGCGTCGCGACTGACGGCCAAGGTGCCGCTGGTGCTGGCCACCACCACGCGCTTGATGCCGGCGGCGCGGAGAGCCTTCAGCGCGCTCTCGGTGCCGAGGACGTTGTCGCGGTGCAAGAGCTCGGCGTCGTGGCGGTCACGCGAGACCCGACCCGTCACGAGAAATGCGCCGTCCGCGCCGCGCGCGCTGTCGGTCACGGCCTGTTCGTTCAAGACGTCGACGGACGCGACGTCGACGCCGTGCACGGCGCCGCCGCTCTTCGACACCGCCACCACCTGGTGACCGCGCTCGCTCAGCGTGCGCACCAAGTGCGAGCCCAAGAAACCCGTCGCGCCTGCGACCCAAAATTTGCTCACGACCCAGCGCTCTCCAGCTGAAACACCTTCTGGAACGTGAACAGCAGCTGAATGTTGTTGCTCTTCACGGTACCCGACATGAACTCGGCGGGCGACGGCGTATAGCGCTCGCGCACGATGCGCGTGAACATGTCGGGCGTCGTCTTCAGCACGCAATCGGCGGGTGATGCCACCTTGCCGTTCACGACCTCGCAGCTTTCGTCGGTGACGCGCACCGTCCAGCGCTCGGTGTCGCCGAGCGAGAAGTAGAAGCTGATGGGTTGCCCGACGCTGCCGGCCTTGAAGCGCTGCGTGAGCTCGCGGAAGACGGGCTCGAGTGACTCTGGCTCCGGCGGCGGCAACGACTCGCGCACCTCGTCGGCCGTTAGCTCGCGCGTGTCCAAGACTTTGCCTTGGCTCAGCATCACCACCGCGCGTTGGGCGAGGCGCGTGATTATACGTGACGCCTCCGCCGTCGAAAGGCCGGCCGTCAAGCGCTGCATCTCGCGCACCTCGAGCGGAGCGCCGATGCGCGCCTCCACTTCGCGGTGCTTGGGCACGGTCGCGCCCTTGGGCAGCGCGCGGTGCGTGCCGCCCAACCAGATCGGCAAGATGTCCACGCGATGGTGCAGCGCCAGGTGACCCACCGCCGACTTGAATTCGTGCACCTGACCGTCGGTGCTGCGGGTGCCTTCGGGGAAGATCAGCACCGTTTCACCGTTCTCCAGCAAGTCACCGGCTTGGCGCAGGGCTTGGCGCAGCGAGCTGCCGCGCGGCATGGGCGCTAGGTTGGTGAAATTCTCGAAGAAGGCCTTCCGGTACTTGTTGCCTTCGAAGAAGTAATCCTGGGCGGCCAGCGACACCATCTTGT
Source organism: Myxococcales bacterium (assembly GCA_040348565.1). GTDB lineage: Bacteria > Myxococcota_A > Polyangia > Polyangiales > Polyangiaceae > PMG-095. Next base: position 4,293 of record JBEQSW010000596.1, read on the forward strand.
CGCCGTAGCTACCGAGCGCATACTTCACGAGGCCCATGTCCAGGTGGCTGGCGTGGTTGGCGGCGATGATGGTGTTGCGGTTGTGCGGCACGAACGCGCGCCCCGTGACCTTGGTGCGCAGCACGCGATCGTAGAAGCCGTGCTGCGCCATTCCCATCCAAGCCATGGCCGCTTCGCGCAGCGGCTCGGGAATGTTCAGCTCGAGCTCGTCTTCTTTTTCGATGGTTTGGGTGGTGGCCAGGCGCCGCGCGCTCTGCGCCTCGCGCACGAACGCTTCCACGTCCGCGACGGTCTGAGCCGAGGCTACGCGCTCGGCGTCCAACGACCGCCCCAGCTCAGTCTCGATCGCGACCAACAGCTCGAGCAACATCAACGAATCGAAGCCGAGGTCGCCGCGCAGCGCTTGATTGGCGGCAATCTTGGCCACCGGCCGGCGCGCGATGGTGGCAATCGTCGAGCGCACCACGGAGGCGGCGCCGTCGAGCGGGCCCTTGGGTTGCGCCAGCTCCTCGCTGCGCTCGCGCCGCGCGATCTCGGCCCGCACCTCACCGCGCCGAACCTTGCGCGTCGTGGTGCGCGGCAGATCTTTCTCGAAGATCATGACCAGCGCGGGCTTTTGCGCGCTAGGCAGCTTGGACAATGCTTCGTCGAGCTCGCGCTTGGCCCGCGCGCGCTGCACCGCAGGCGGATTGTCCGATTCTCGATCGGCGACCGCTACGCATGCCACTCGCTCCCCGCCGCGACCGTCGGGAATGCCGAGGATGCACAGCTCTTTGACCCCTTCGACGCGGCCGATGCGCGCCTCGACGTCGTCCGGGTAAACGTTCTCGCCGTTGGACGCGACGATCACGTCCTTGGCGCGGCCGACGATCGACAAGCGACCACGGCGATCCAGCTTGCCGAGATCGCCGGTGCGCAGCCAACCGTCGCGGTCGATGACCTGGGCGGTGGCTTCCGGATCGTCCGAATAGCCGAGCATCACGTTTGGGCCGCGCGCCATGATCTCGCCGACGCCCTCAGCGTTGGGCGAATCGATGCGAATCTCGACGCCCGGAATCGGACGACCGACATTGCCGGGGCGCGCCTTGGGACCGGCGCTAGCCACCGTGAGCACCGGCGAAGCCTCGGTCAGGCCGTAGCCCTCTGCCAGGTGCATGCCGAGACCCGAGAACAGCTTGTGGGTGCGCTCCGGCAAGGCCGCGCCACCGCTGACGAGGTAGCGGAGCTTGCCGCCGAAGGCGTGGTGCACGGTGCCGAACAGCAGCTTGCCGCCGTCCACCCCCACCGACTTGCCCAAGCTGCGGTTCAGCTCGACCGCGACGTCGAACAGCTTGGCCGCGACCGTGCCGTGCTCGGCCACGCGCGCCAAGATGCGACGCTCGAGCATTTCCCACAGCGCCGGCACGCCGATGAGCCCGGTAATTTTGCCCTCTTTTAGGCCAAATTCGAGGCGTTCGGCGTTCAGCTCGTCCAAGTAGACGATGCGCGCCCCGCGGGACAACGGCAACAGCATGCCGCAGGTGAGCTCGAAGGTGTGGTGCAGCGGCAGCACCGACAGCACGCGGTCGCCCTTGCCCAGCGGAAACAGCGGCGCCAGTGCCGCCACCAGCGCCGAAAGATTGGCGTGCGACAGCTCGACGCCCTTCGGGTTGCCGGTGGTGCCGCTGGTGTAGATCAGCGCGGCCACGTCGTCGGCCTGTACCGCGAGGCCGATGCCCATCGGCCCCTTCTGACTCAGCTGGTGGTAGTCGACGAAGCTGACGTCAGGC
>JBEQSW010000613.1:0-6670 GCA_040348565.1 Myxococcales bacterium
CTCTGGGCCTCGGCGATGCGCCCGGTGGCCGCGTCTTCGATGCTGAGCAGCTCGGCCTCCAGCTTGTCGTGCTCACCGAGCACGGCCGTGACGTCGGCTCGGCCCTGAGCGATCAAAACGTCGATCTTCTCCATCTCGATCTCGCGATCGCGATGCAGCTTGCGCAGCTCCTCGAGCTCTCGCTGAACGGCGTTGGACTCGCGTTCGGTCCGGCAGCGCGACAGCTTTTCCCGCGAGCGCTCGATCTGGATGAGCATCTGGCGGGCTTCACCCATCAGGTCACCCCGAGCCTTCTCCATCTCTTCGATGCTCTGCTTGCCGCGACTCAAGCGCTCGATGAGCCCTGCGTGGCGCGTCTTTTTCGTCTCGAGCTCGCCCCGCTCTTTGCGCAGAACATCGCTGAGCTCTTTCAGCTCGGCATCGAGCTCGGACAGTTTCTCAAGTGCGTCGATCTGGGACTGAATGCTCACGTTAAGTGTCGGCTCCTCGAGTAGCTCTAGCTCTAACTGCTGCGCGCCGCGACGGCCAGTGGGCCCACCTGGGTTCGAACCAGGAACAACCCGGTTATGAGCCGGGGGCTCTGACCGATTGAGCTATGGGCCCGTTGCCGTGGAGAGCGCACCCTCGGACAGGTTACGAGCCTGACGCTGTCCCACACCTCGGGCCAAGCGGCGCGAGGGCGGGGTTCGGGCCCCGCAAAACGGGACTGCGTTAAGGCAAGCTCCACGGCGGCGGGAGGCTAGTCGAAGGCCGGGGGGGTTACAACCGAGGTCACGAACCGGCCGACGTCAGCCCCCCGGAGCCTCACCCCCGGCCCGGCGCCGTCAAGGGGCGGTCCGGCGCCAATCCGGCGCCAATTGGCAGCCGACCCGGCCCTCGGGCGTGTGTTACATCTAGCCGTTCTGGCTATGGAACGTCTGGTCGTCCGAGGTGCCACCCAGCACAACCTCAAGAGCGTGAGCTGCGATCTGCCCCGGAACCAGCTCGTGGTCATCACCGGGCCAAGCGGGTCGGGAAAGTCGTCGCTCGCCTTCGACACCATCTACGCCGAGGGCCAGCGCCGCTACGTGGAGTCGCTCTCGGCCTACGCCCGCCAGTTCCTCGACCAACTGCCGAAACCTCGCGTCGAGAGCATCGAGGGGCTGAGCCCCGCCATCGCCATCGAGCAGAAGGGTCTCGGTAAGAGCCCGCGCTCCACCGTCGGGACGGTCACGGAGATCGCCGACTACCTGCGCTTGCTGTACGCGCGCATCGGCGTTCCGCACTGCCCCAAATCCGGCAAGGTGCTGCGCGCCTACACCGTGCAAGAGATCGTCGACGAGATCTTGAGCCGCGGCGAAGGCGCGCGCCTGTCGCTGTTGTCTCCCATCGCGCGCGCCCGCAAGAGCGACCTGTCGCAAGAGCTGGAGCGACTGCGGCGCGACGGCTTCGTGCGCGCGCGCGTCGACGGTCGGAACACGGATCTGGCCGACGAGCTTGCCCTCGACCCGCAAGAGCCGCACGACTTGGACGTCGTCGTCGACCGAATCGTCGTCAAAGACAGCGCGAAAGGCCGCATCACCGACTCGGTAGAGCTGGCCTTGAAGCTGGGCGACGGCACCTTGCTGCTCGACGCCGGTGACGGCAGCGAGCCCGTCGTGCGCAGCGAACGGCTGGTCAGCTGGGAATACGGCATCACGCTGCCGCCGCTGGAGCCGCGGCTTTTCTCGTTCAACAGCCCCCACGGTGCCTGCCCCACGTGTGACGGCCTCGGGGTGCGCTCCGCCATCGACGAAGCGCGCGTCGTGCCCGACACTTCTCGTTCGTTGCGCGAGGGCGCGGTCGCGGCGTTCGGACGTCGAGGCTCGGTCGCCACCGCTACCGAGGTCGCGCGAGTGGTGGACATCCTGGGCGTCGATCCAGATCTGGCCTGGGCCGATCTGCCCGAAGCGGCGCGCGCGGCCATCCTGCACGGCGGCTCCCTCAAAACCAAGCGCGGACGAGGCGCCTCCGTCAGCTACGACGGCATCGTGCCGCGGCTGTCGCGCATGCTCGAATCCGGCGCGATCCCCGAGGGCGAAGAGCAGGACCAAGACGCCGAAGAAGGCGCGATCCGCCCCGAAGACTTGGGTCGCTTCATCGTCACCCAGATCTGCGAGGCCTGCGGAGGCGTGCGCCTGCGCCCCGAAGCCCTGGCGGTGCGGCTGGGCGACAAGAACATCGCCGAAATGTGCCAGCTGCCGCTGCGCGCGTTGCGCGAATTTTTGCTCGATTTCTCCAAGAACAGCCGCCTCACCCCGCGCGACGCCGCCATCGCGCTGCCGCTGGTGAAAGCCGTGACCGAGCGGCTCGGCTTTCTGATCGACGTCGGGCTCGACTACCTGGCGCTCGATCGCGCTACCCACACCCTGTCGGGTGGTGAAGGGCAACGCATCCGTCTGGCTACCCAGATCGGCGCCTCGCTGGTGGGCGTGCTGTACGTGCTGGACGAGCCCAGCATCGGCCTGCATGCCCGCGACAACGAGCGGCTGCTGGAAGCCTTGCGGCGGCTGGTGGTGAAGGGCAACAGCGTGCTGGTCGTCGAGCACGACCGAGACGCCATCTTGGCCGCCGATCACGTGCTGGACATGGGGCCCGGCGCCGGCGCGCTCGGCGGGCAAATCGTCGCCCAAGGCACGCCTCAAGAGCTGATGTCCGACCCGGCGTCGGTCACCGGCCCGTACTTGTCGGGCGCCAAGCGCCTTCCGATCCCGAGCGCGCGCAAGCAGCCGAATGGCTCGCTGCTACGGGTGATCGGTGCTCGGGCCCACAACCTGAAAAACGTCACCCTGTCGGTGCCCCTGGGCGTCATCGTGGCCGTTACCGGGGTGAGCGGCTCGGGCAAGAGCAGCCTGGTCGTCGATACCTTGCTCAGCGCCGTGCGCGCGCAGCTGTACGGCGCCACCGGGCTGGTCGGCAGCTGCGACCGCATCGAAGGCCTGGAGCACATCGACAAGGTCATCAGCATCGATCAGGCCCCCATCGGCCGTACACCGCGCTCGAACCCAGCCACCTACACGGGCATCTTCACCCATTTGCGGGAGCTGTACGCGGGGCTGCCCGACGCACGCGCGCGTGGCTACAAACCCGGCCGCTTCTCGTTCAACGTCAAGGGTGGCCGCTGCGAAGCTTGCCAAGGTGACGGCGTGCTGCGGGTCGAGATGCACTTTTTGCCCGACGTGTACGTCACCTGCGACGCCTGCAGCGGCAAGCGCTACAACCGCGAGACGCTGGAGGTGCGCTTCCGCGGCTTGAGCATCGCCGATGCGCTCGATCTCACCGTAGACGAGGCCTCGGATTTGCTCGAGTCCATCCCGCGCATCGCGCAAAAGCTGGTGGCGCTGCGGCAGGTGGGGCTCGGCTACATTCAGCTGGGGCAGCCGGCGACGACGCTTTCCGGCGGCGAGGCCCAGCGCGTCAAGCTGGCGACCGAGCTCAGCCGCAAGGCGACCGGCCGCACCCTGTACGTGCTCGACGAGCCCACGACCGGCTTGCACTTCTCGGACATCGAGCTGTTGACCCACGCCTTGCTGGGTTTGCGCGACGCCGGCAACACCGTGCTCTTGATCGAGCACAACACCGACCTCATCGCCTGCTCGGACTGGGTCATCGACATGGGCCCCGAAGGCGGCGAGCAGGGCGGCTACATCGTCGCGGAGGGCACGCCCGAAGCGGTGGCCGAGCACGCCGAGAGCCACACCGGTCGCTTCCTGAAGGCGACGCTCGACCAGCACGCCGGCATCGGCAAGCCCCGCGCGAAAGCGCCGGTGGCCGTCAGCGATAAGCGCTCGTCACCGCCCAAAGCCAAAACGGCCTCGCGCCGCCGCTAGACAAAAGCCGACGAGGCGCCGTGGGGTAAGCCAAGGCGCCTCGCAGCGAGTGAATGGGGTCCCGATTAGGTGAAGTCTTTTTCGACCCGTTCCTGATCTTCTTTGCAGCGAATGCAGAGCGTGGTCTCGGGGCGCGCTTCGAGGCGCTTGATCGAGATCTTCTCTCCGCAGTCGTCACAGGTACCGAAGGTCCCGTTGTCGATCTTCTCGAGGGCCTTCTGGATTTTGTCCAAGAACGCCTTCTCGCGGCCGCGCAGACGGAAGGTGAATGACTGCAGGTACTCGCTGGACGCCAAGTCCATTTCGTCCGGCAGGTCGTTGGCGTCGAGCGTCATGTCCTCGTCCAGCGTTTGCTGGGCTCGTTTGATGATCTCTTGCCGCTTGGCCTCCAGCATGTCCTTGAATTTCTTCAGCTGGGCCTTGCTCATCTGCTGTTCTTTGTCCCGCATGGGAGCCTCTGTCTTTCGATCTGCCACCGAAATGGCCCAACACCATAAGGACGAGTCCCCTCCCCGTCAACCGGGACGACTCCGCCCGGCCTTCGCGGTAGTGAGGTTTGGTTTGGCTCGTCGGGCTGCTTCTTCGAATTTTCCGGCGTCCCGCCACCCGGCCGTCGAGCCTCGTCTTTGGCCTCGTCTTTTCGTCGCCGCCTTCGACTCGCCCCTTCGACTCAGCCCCCCCGGCCCCGGCCTTCTTTGTAGGCGCGGACGGCGTTCACGATGGCGTCGGCGAGCTTCTGCCGAAAATCTCCGGTGTTGAAGCGCGTCTCGTCGCGCGCGCTCGAGATGAAAGACGTCTCGAACAGCACGGCCGGCATGCGGGCGCCCGCCAGCACGTAGAAGCCGGCGCGCTTCACGCCGCCGTCGGGTACGTCGGGGTAGCTCGGTCGTAGAGATGCCATCGCCGCGCGTTGCAGCAAGCCGGCGAGCTCGTTGGCGCGTGCGTCGTTGGTTCGATCGGCGCTCTGGCTCATCACCCGCCCGAGCTCGTTGGTGGCCTCGGCCGAGGCGGAGTTTTCGAGCGCCGCGATCCGCGACGCGAGCTGATCCTTCGAATCGTCGAGCACGAAAGTCATCACCCCGCTGCCGCCGCTCCGCTCAGTGGCGTTGCAGTGAATGGAAATGAACAGATCCGCGCCGAAGGCATTGGCGCGCGCGGTGCGTTCTTCGAGCGGCACGTACACGTCCGTGTCGCGCGTGAGCAACGTCGAGATGCCCAGCTCGCGCGCGATCAACGGAGCGGCGCGGTGAGCAATGTCGAGCGCTACGTCTTTTTCGCGGAGGCCGGTCGGTCCGGTCGCGCCCGGATCGTGCCCGCCGTGTCCCGGGTCGAGCACGACACGCCGAACGTCGCGCGTCGGTCCCGCTTTTGACCCGGGCTTGGCGAGGTCGATCACCAAGCGAAACGGCTCCGGCACGTAGAAAATGCGATGCTCGGCCGGCTCCGCCAAATCGAGCACCACGCGCGTACCATCCGCGCCTTCGACCGCGCGCACCCGCCGCAGCAGCCCCTCGGCGTCGAGCGAGGCCTTGCCCGTGTAGTGTGCTCCGCGCAAATCGACGAACAAACGCGGGCCCATCGCGGGCGCGCTCGTCGGCCCCACCTCCACGCTGCCCACCTCGAAGCGCACCGGCTTCGAGACGAACACGACCACGCGCGCAGCGTCCGGCGCCGAATAGCGCTCGATGTGGGTGAGCGTCGCGGCGGCCACCGCGCCGCTCGGCTCCTGCGCGCTCGGCGCCGGCGGCGGGGGTGCAGCGCTGGCCAGGCCGCTGGGCGGGGCGGAGGCTTGCAGCTGGCTTTCGCTCGGCCGAAACGCTTCGAGCATCGCCAACGCCGCCTCCACGCGCGGTGCGCACCCGGGCGGCGCCGTGCGCAACAATCCGTACAGCGCACCGTACGTTCCGTCGGCGTCTGCGTTCAGCTCACCTTGAAGCAGCACGCGAGCCAGCTCCGCCGCGCAGCGGGCCGGCTCGCCGCCTCGCGCCAGTTGACCGCGCAGCTCCAGCGCTTCCAACGCGTCCGCCTCGCGATGCTCGCGGCGAAAGAGCCGAGTGCGCAGCTCGGCCGCCTGCTCCAACGCGCGGATGGCGTCATTGCCCTTCGAGCGGCTCGCTTGCACCGCCCAGGCGTCAGCGCTGGCCACCGCGAGCGGCCGGCTCGGCAAAGGCTCGTCGCGGCCCGTTCCCGCCGACGCCGAGCTCGTCCCCGTGGGAACCGGCCCGCCCGGCGAGGCTCGACCGCAGCCGAGCGCCAGCACCGGAAAGGAGCACCCGGCCCAAACTATCAATCTTTTCAGCTGGCTGCGTTGCCGAGGCACGAGCGCCGATGCTAGCCTGACTGGAACCAGAGCGCTTCATGCCGGATCCCCAACGTCCTTCAGGCGCCCCGCTCAGCGACAGCGAAGCGGATCGTCTTTCTGAGCGCTTCACGGCATCGTGGGACGATCCGGATCCCCCGACGCTCGACCCGCCCACGGTGCCGCTAGCTGCGTCCCAGGCAACCCAATCGGCGCCTGAGCCGGGCAGTCCGGTCGCCGGAGCCAAGCTGGTCGTCCCGGCGGCCAAGCCGCGGCAAAAAAATACGCTGCTGGGCATCGCGCCGATCGTGGTCGGCCCATCGCAGCCTCCACCACCCTCACCTTCCGCCCCTCCGCCCCCGCCCGCTCCTCTCGCGGCGCCGGTGGCTGTCGCCGCGCCGGTGGCGGCACTCGCTCCTGGCGCCGCGCCACCGGTCGCGCCGGCACCGTTCGTCGCGGCTGCGCCCAATGTCGCGCCGCCGGTGGTTGCGCCCGCGCCCGCGATTCCCGCGCCCGCGATGGG
>JBEQSW010000016.1:0-9702 GCA_040348565.1 Myxococcales bacterium
GCCATCGCGACCACACGGTCACGACGCCGCACATCGCCCACCTCAAGTTGTCCGTACTCTTCCCACGCCCAAATCCGCTCTGCTTGGCCTGTTCTCATCCCCGAGCAACACCTCAACTCAGCGGAAATTCCGCCGACAACTCAAGATGGAACCAAACCTCAGCGGGAGGACGGGAGGCCAATCAGGAGGCGAGAATTTGGGGTTTCGAGTCGTCCGATGTCGATGCCCGCCTGCGCAGCGCCGCCCGACATTACGCGGCTCGAGCCAATAAAACCTCCCGTCCTCCCGTCCTCCCTGTGAAAAATCTGGGTCCGGCCCACAGACGCCACGGAAGTTTTTGCAAGCGGGCTGCGTCTTGGCAGCCCCCGCCGCGAGCTATTTGCCCTTGCCGAGGAACTCTTTGATGGAGCCGGCTGTCTCGTGTCGCGGGGCTGGGCCCCGCTCAGCGCTGGCTGCGGCTATTTGCCTTTACCGAGGAACTCTTTGATGGAGCCGACGATGGCGTCGCGGTCGCGGATTTCGGAGACGATGACGGCGTCTTCGGCGCTGAAGTGCTCGCGCAAGTCTTTGATGAACTGGCCGGAGCCGTAGGGGCTCTCGACCTGGCCGTAGGCGAACATATTCACCTTGGGCAAAATCTCGCGTTTGAGCAGCTCGACGCAGGTGAGCGTGTCGTCCATCGACCAGTTGTCGCCGTCGGAGAAGTGGAACGGGTAGATGTTCCACTCGTCGGACGGGTAGTGCTCGTCGATCAGCTGTGCGGCCAGCTTGTACGCGCTGGAGATCATCGTGCCGCCGGATTCGCGCGTCTTGAAGAAGGTGTCGCGATCGACCTCGCGCGCTACCGCGTCGTGGATGATATAGCGGCTCTCGAGCCCCTGGTATTGACGGCGCAGCCAGGTATCGATCCAGAAGCTCTCGATGCGGACGATTTCTTTCTGCTCGTCGCCCATCGAGCCCGACACGTCCATCATGTAGATGATGACGGCGTTGGCGACCGGTTCGTGATCCTCTTTCCAGCTGCGGAAGCGCTTGTCTTCCTTCTGCGGGACCACGATCGGGTTGTTCGGGTTGTACGTGCCGGCGGCGATGGCACGACGCAGCGCCTCTTTGTAGGTGCGCTTGAAGTGCCGCAGTGACTCGGGGCCCACGCGCCGGATGCCGGTGTAGCGATCCTTGGCGGCGATGATGCGGCTCTTGCCCTTGTTCTCGATCGCAGGCAGCTCCAGCTCTTCGCCAAGAATATCGGCAAGCTCGTCGAGGGTGATGTCCACCTCGAGCACGTGCTCGCCGGCGTCTTGCCCCGCCTTGCCGGAGCCGTCGCCCTCTTCCTCGGATTCGCCACCGACCGGGTCGCCGGCGTCGCCGTCACCCTGACCGACGCCGCCCTGCTGCTTGTCGCCAAAAGTGAAGCGCGGAATCTCGATGTGCGGGATGGGGATGGACACGAGGTCCTTGCCCTTCCGCCCGAGCATCTCGCCTTGCGAGATGTAACGCCTCAAGTTTTGCCGAATCTTACCCCGCACGATGTTGCGGAAGCGCGAGTGATCCTGGTCAATCTTCAGCGACATTCAATGCCTTGCGACCCCTAAGTCTTGCACACCCAGCGCCCTCCGCGGGAGCGTTTTCCCGGACCTGTGATTTGGGGCTATTTGCCGCCCAAACGCGGCCCGCGAAGCGCGGAGGTCGTAGGCGAGGAGGGGCTCGGGCGTGGCGGCGGTTTCCACCAGGTTACCGGGCCGCTTTGCGAGCCGTGCCGGCGGCCGGCCGTGTTAGGCAGGGCTTGCATGGCGACGGGCGAACGCTTCTTCAAGTTTCGATGCACCGGCTGCGGCAACTGCTGCAAAGACCCCCTCTTGCCGCTCACGGATCAGGACGTGGTGCGCATCACCCAGCGAACGGGTGACGAGCCGAGCGAGTTCGTGCGCTGGGTCGACCGAAACGGTATCGACATGGACGACGAGCCGGAAGCGTTCGTCCGCTTGCGGCAGGGCAAGCGCGTGATGATCATGCGTCAGGGGGCCGGTGGCTGCCACTACTTGGGCAAAGACGATCGCTGCTCCATTTACGGCAGCAGGCCGCTCGGTTGCCGCATTTTTCCGTTCGATCCGAGCTACAGCAAAGACGGCAAGCTGCGCCGTTTGAAGCTGATTCAGGCAACCGACTGCCAATACGAGCTCGACGGCAAGAACGAGCCGGGCGCAGTGCAGGACCTGCATACGCGCCACGAGGCGGCGACCGCCCGCTACCAAACCCGCATCGCGGAATGGAACCAGGAGCAGAAGCGGCGCGCGCGTCAGGGCAAGAGCGTGCAAACCGCGCGGGATTTTTTGAGCTTCCTCGGCGTGCTCTGAACACGTGACCGGCGCTCGGCGCACGCGCCAAACTCTGGTAGCTTGCTGACCGTGCCGTCAGACTCAAGCGACAAGACCTACCTGGTGCTCACCGCCGTCGGGCCCGATCGCCCTGGCCTGGTGAGCGAAATTGCCTCGGCCGTTCACGCCGCGGGCGCCAACCTGGAAGACAGCCGTATGGCCATCTTGGGCGGAGAGTTCGCTCTGTTGGTGCTGCTGTCCGGCCCCCCCGCGGCGTTGGCTGCGGTCGAGAAAGTCAGTGGCCCGCTAGGAGAGCGGCTGGGCTTGCACGTGCTGTTGAAGCGCACCGAGCGTGGGCAGCGTAAGCAGTTTTTGCCCTATCGCATTAGTGTCACTGGCTTCGACCGACCAGGCATCGTCTCGAAAGTTAGCGAAATCTTGGCGCGACGGGGCGTCAACGTAGCGTCACTTGAATCGCATCTGGCCTACGCGCCACTCAGTGGGACGCCCATGTTCGTGCTCGAAGCAGAGTTGCAAGTGCCCTCGGAAGTGGTGCTGGCCGAGCTTCGGCGTGAGCTCACGGCACAGTGCGACGACGAAAATCTGGACCTTTCTTTCGAGACGGTCCGAAAGACCTGATTGCGGAAAAAGCCGTTTTCACGGTATCGGGACGTGCGTTTTTCTTTTCGCTGAGGTACGCCGAGGCTACCTTTCGTGTTGATGCTTTCTCGACCGCGACGGAACCGTAAAAGCGCAGGTATGCGTGCGATGGCGCGAGAGACTTTTCTCACGCCCGGCAACCTCGTGCTTCCACTGTTCCTGCAAGAGGGGCAAGACCAACGCACGCCCATCGTCGCCATGCCGGGGCAGGCGCGGCTCAGCGTGGACCGCGCGGTGGCGCTGGCGCGCGAGGCGTTCGAGCTGGGCATTCCTGCGGTGGAGCTGTTTCCGGCGCTGAGCGACGACGTGAAAGATCCTCGCGGCAGCGAGAGCACCAACTCTCAGGGCTTGATGCAGCGAGCGATTCGGGCGCTCAAGGCCGAGCTACCGGAGCTGCTGGTGTGCACCGACGTCGCGCTCGACCCGTATTCGTCGGACGGTCATGACGGCGTCGTCATCGACGGACGCATCGACAATGACGTCACGCTGCCGATTCTGGCGGCCATGGCCGTGTCGCACGCCGAAGCGGGAGCCGACGTGGTGGCGCCCTCGGACATGATGGACGGCCGCGTGCGCGCCATCCGCGAAGCGCTCGACGAAGCCGGCCACACTCAGGTTTCCATTTTGAGCTACTGCGTGAAGTACGCCTCCGGCTTCTACGGACCTTTTCGCGAAGCGCTCGACTCGGCGCCGCGTAGCGGCGACAAAAAGACTTATCAGATGGATCCGGCGAACCTGCGCGAGGTCGAGCGCGAGGTGCGGCTCGACGAGGCCGAGGGCGCCGACATCTTGATGGTCAAGCCCGGTTTGCCCTACGCAGACGTGATTCAGCGCGTGCGGCAGCTCACGTCACTTCCGGTCGCCGTCTATCACGTCAGCGGCGAGTACACGATGCTCAAGGTGGCCGCCGAGCGCGGCTTCTTGGACTACGAACGCTGCTTGATGGAGAGCCTTTTGTGCCTGCGTCGGGCCGGCGCCGACATCATTTTCACGTATGGCGCGCTCGACGCGGCGCGCCTGCTCGCGGCCCAGAAATGAGCGGCGAAAAGCCGAGCTCTCCCGTGCACGAAGAGGGGCTGGCTCGGCCCGGCACTGAAACGCGCGTTCGTCCCCGCACCGAGTCGGAAAAGACGCTGGCGCCCAGCAACCCGACGCCGGCCAAGCGCCGCGCCCTCTTGCTCGTCGACGGCACCGACGAAGAGCGCCAGAGCTACGACGCCGTCTTGACCGACGCCGACTTGGAGACCGAGCACGCCACCCTGCCCAAGCTCGACTCTCCCGAGCCTCCACCCTCCTCCGTCAGCGACAAAGAGAACCTGACCGGGCAGTTGATCGACGGTCGCTACCAGATTGACTACGTGCTGGGCGTCGGCTCGATGGGCATCGTGTACGGCGCGCGCCACGCGGCGGTGGGCAAGCTGGTCGCGATCAAGGCCTTGCGTGCCCACCTGGCCTCCGACGCGGAAGCGATTCAACGCTTCAACGCCGAGGCGACGGCCGCGACCTCCATCGGCAACCAACACATCGTCGAGACCTTCGATTTCGGTCGGTTGCCGGACGGTACCGCCTACATGGTGATGGAGTACCTCGAAGGGCGCTCCTTGGCCGAGTTGATCGAAGGCTTTTCGCCGCTGCCGCTCGCGCGCATCACCAAGATTGGCTTGCAGATCGCCGAAGCGCTGAACGCCGCGCACCTGGCCGGCATCGTTCACCGCGATTTGAAGCCCGACAACATCTTCTTGTGCGAGCGCGACGCCGACCCCGACTTCGTGAAGATCCTCGACTTTGGCATCGCCAAGTTCGGGGTCAGCCAGGCGCGCTTGACCCAAGCGGGCGCGGTGTTCGGCACGCCCGCGTACATGTCGCCCGAGCAAGCGCTGGGTAAGGCGACGGACGGGCGCACCGACGTCTACGCGCTCGGCGTCATGCTGTACGAAATGGCCTGCGGGCGTGTGCCGTTCTCCGGCGAAAACGCCATCGCGGTTTTGTCGATGCACGCCAACGAGGAGCCGGAGGCGCTTTCCACCCGGAAGCCGGACGTCTCGCCCGAGCTCGAGGCCATCGTCAACAAGTGCCTGAAGAAGGAGCTGGAAGCGCGCTACGCCAGCATGGCGGAGCTCGCCGCCGACCTGGCGCGGCTGGCGGCGGGCATGCCGGTTCGCGCCGAAGCTCGGTCCGAGACGGCGCTGCCGCCCGTCACCTCGCAAGAAAACGTCGCGACCTTGCCGGAGATTGCCAGCGTGTCGTCGCCCGAGTCCGCGCAAGCGCCGCTGAGCACGGGTGGCGGCGGCGTGCCCTGGCCGTTGGTGCTGGTGCTGTTGGTGGCGGTCGCGGGTGGAGCGTATTGGTTCTCGCGGCACCGCGCGCCGAGCGCCGCGGCCAGCACCAACCAGGCTCAGCCGAAGCCGCTGCCGCCACCGCTGGCCTCCGCCGCCGAAACCGACGACGGCGCGCCAGAGCGCGAGGTGGCCCTGGTGCTGTTTCCGCTCGATGCGCGGGTGATGCTGGGCGACAAAGACCTGGGGCAAATGCCGGTCAGCGTGAAGGTCAAGGACGGCTATCCCGTGAAGGTGCGCATCGTGCGCGACGGCTATTGGACCCGTAAGCTCACCCTCGACGGCAGCAAAAAGCGCGTGGTGATTGGGCTCGTCAAACGCGACGGAAGCAAGACCAACCCGAACGGCGACGACGATGATCCGCCGGGCGCCTTGCCGCGCTCCGTGCCGGCATCGAAATAAGCTGGGCTGAGGCCGCGCGTTCAGTCTTCGAGCCCCAGCAGGCGCAAATAGCAGGCGCGCACCGTCTCGGTAACGGTGAGGTAGCGCTCGAACAGCTGCTCGCCGGCGCTGCGCGTCGGGCTGCGCTGGAAACCCATTTGCCGGCCCAAGCCCGACAACCCCAGCGCTTGAGCGTCGACCCAGTTGGTGCCGTCACCGCGGTGCACGTGGATGCGCTGCTCCAGCCGGCGCAGAAAGCGGTAGGCGTCGCGCAGCCGTTCGTAGTCGGACCGCGGCAAGTAGCCGCCGGCGCTGAGCGCCTCCAGCGCTTCGCTGGTGTCGGGAGTGCGCACGCGCGCGTCGCTGCCGTGCTTCATCTGCAGCCACTGGGCCAGAAATTCGATGTCGAGCAACCCGCCGCGCCCCACCTTGAGCTCCTTGCGGGTCGCTCGCTCGCGGCCCAGCTCGCGCTCCATGCGCAGCCGCAGCCGGTGCATTTCCGCGGGCGCAGGCGGGCCGCCTTCGTAAGCGGCCAGGGTGGCAATGTTCACTGCGCGTGCGCCCAGCACCGGGTCGCCCGCGCAGAAACGCGCTCGAATCAAGGCTTGGCGCTCCCAAGCCGAGCCGCCCCCGAAGCCTGCGGGCCGCTCGGCGCCGGCGTCGGTCTCTTGCAAGCCGTGGTAGCTGGCGAACGAGCGCAGCGAAGCCACGAGCAGGCCGTGCGAGCCGGACGGACGCAATCGAGTGTCCATCACGTAGCCGGGGCCACCGGCGTGGGGCTCGGCCAACATGCGAATGATGCGCTGCGCGTAGCGTGAATAGTACGCGGCCGCTTCGTCCGGATTCGGAGCCGCGCTCGGCTCGTACAGGAACATCAGGTCCAAATCCGAGGCGTAGCCGATCTCGCGGCCGCCCAGCTTGCCCACCGCCAGCACGCACAGGCCGCGCGCGTCGCCGAGCAGGTAGTGCACGACCGTGCGCATGATTTCGTCGGCCAGCGCCGACAGCGTGCGCGTGGCTTGGCGGGTACCGATGGCGCCCGCCAAATCGGCGATCGCCACCTCCACCAGCACGCGGCTCTTGACCTGCCTTACCGCACCGACCAGCGCCTCATCGCGTTCGTGCGGCTCCAGCCCCTCGAGCTGACGGCTCATGTCTTCCAGCTGGTGAGCCACGGCCGCGTGCACGTCGCTGACCGAGCCTTGTCCGAACAGCACGACGTCCAACAGCTCCGGTCGCGTCACGATCGACTCGCCGACGAAGCCGCTCGAGCCGAGCACGGTGAGCAGGCGAGACAGGGCACGCGGATCGTCGGCCAAGGCCGCCACGTAGGCGCCTGGCGCCGAAAGCCGGGAAAATACCGAACGCAGGTAGCGCGCGGCTTGCTCCGGATCGGGGCATTCGAGCAAGCCTTCCAACACGCGCTCGGCCAGCCCCGGGTGTTGCTCCTGCGTCAGCGCGCCGAGCAAGCCGTTGGGACGCCGAGCCAGGGCTCGCAAGTGATCGGGAACCTCGCTGCTCTCGAACAGCGCGCGCGCGGCGCGGCTGAGCTCGTCGGGCGCCGTTTGGTCCCCTTCGTTCATCAGCAAATCGGCAAAGCGACCGTGCCGCAGCGGCTCGCGGCGCGAGCCGGGCGACAACGAGGCGAAGGCTTCGCTCACGCGGCTGCGTAGCGCGGACAGCTCGCCCAAGAACGCCGACGAGTCGGTGTAGCCGAGCGTGCGCGCCAGGCGCTCCGCGTCGCGCGCCTCCGTGGGCAACAGGTGCGTCTGAATGCCCGTCGCCCACTGGATGGCGTGCTCGGCGCGGCGCAACAGCACGTAGGCGCGGGCAATGTCACGCGCGTCGCGATCGCTGACGAAGCCGCGCAGGCGCAAGCGCTCGAGCGCGTTCAACGTGCCGCGCACGCGCAGGCTCGGCTCCTGCCCGCCCCAGATCAGCTGCAGGGTTTGCACGAAGAATTCGGCCTCGCGGATGCCGCCGGGGCCGAGCTTCAAGTCCCGGGCCGGGTGCAACGAAAGCTCGGCGCGCGAGCGCAGCACCATGTCGGTCAGCCCTTCGGCAATGTTGGGGTCGACCTCGCGCCGGTACACGAATGGTCCCAACACTTCACGCTCCAGGGCCGCGCCCAGCTCCGCGCTGCCGGCGATGGGGCGTGCGCGCAACATGGCCGCGCGTTCCCATAACCGGCCCCAGGTCTCGTAGTACCGCTCGAAGGCCGACAGCGAATTGACCAGCGCGCCCTGCGAGCCCTCCGGGCGCAGCCGCAAGTCGACCCTGAAGATCATGCCTTCGGGCGCGGTGCTCTCGATGTGCGACACCGCGCGGCGCACTACCCGCGTGAAAAAATCGTGGGGAGCTACGTCTCCGGCGGCGTCGTCGCTGTCGTACACGAACAAAATGTCGATGTCGGAGCCGGCGTTCAGCTCCAAGCCGCCGAGCTTCCCCATGCCCAGCACGCACAGCTTGGCGAACGAGCCGTCTTCCCGCCGCAGCGCCCCGAAGCGCCCGCTGACATGGGTCGTCGCCTCGGCGACTACCACCTCCACCACCGCGTCAGCCAGCTCGGACAGCTCACGCGCGGTCTCCGGCAGCTCCGCGCCGCCCAGCTTGGGTGGCAGCACCTCGCGCAGAGCGATGCGCACTTTTTCCAGCCAGACCGCGCGCTGCAGCGCCCGTTGCCAGTCTTCGCCCGTCGCGCGCCCCGCCACCGCGTCGTTCAGGCGCCCCAAAATGTCGAGCCGCAGCCGGCGCGTCGTCAGGCCTTCGCGGGCCAGGGTGGCGATGGCTTCCAATAGCGCCGGCCGCTGCGGGACCAACACCGGGTACGCGGCGCCCAGTACCAGGCCCAAATCTGCCCCAGCCAACCCCCGCAGATCTCGGGAAATGGCCTCGGCCCGCTCGGGGTCGAGGTGATAGGCGAGGCGTTCGAGCTCGTTGGGCATCCAGGACAGGGGGCCGAAGTGACGGTGCTGCAGCATACCTCCGTTGCCCCGGGGCTCGAACGCAGTTGCTGCAAACTGATCGGCGTTCTAGTGGAACAGGGGCATGCGGTTTCTGTGCGTCTCCGACATTCATGGCCATGCGGCGGCGCTGCGCGCGGTCATCCGCGAGGCGGAAGGCTACGGCTTCGACCAACTGATCGCGTGCGGCGACCTGTGCTTCCCCGGTCCCGAGCCGCTGGAGGTTTGGAAGATCTTGGTCCAGCACCGCGCGCTCTGCACTCAAGGCGTCGGTGATCGGGCGCTGGCCGCCATCGATCCCGAAAAGCTCAGCGCTACCGGTGAGGCCGAGCGCGCCCGTATCGACCGCCTGCGCAAGGCTCACCGCGAGCTCGGCGACATCATCGTGGCGCGGCTGGGCCAGCTACCGCCCGTCGCGCGGTTGCCGATCGAATCCGGTCACACGTTGCTGGTGGTGCACGGCTCGCCGGCGGATCCGACCGAGCCCTTCGACATCAACATGAGCGACGAAGAAATGTTGGCGCTGTTGGGCGACGAGCCCGGCGACATCATCGTTTGCGGCGGCAGCCACGTGCCGTTCGATCGCACCGTCGCCGACGTGCGGATCGTGAACGTCGGCTCGGTGGGAGAGGCTCCTTCCGGCGATCACGCCGCCGCCACCATCATCACGACCTCGCAGCTAGGCATCTCCGTCGAGCAACTGACGGTGCCACTCACGCCCGCCGGCTAACCCGCACCGCGCCCGCTCAGCCGGCGCCGCGCACGGCCAGCACGAAAGCCGTCACCAGCTCCGGATCCTTCACCCCCGGCACGAACTCGACCCCGCTCGCGGTGTCCACGCCCCAGGGCGAAAGCACACGCACCGCCGCCGCAACGTTCTTGGGTGTGAGCCCACCGGCCAAGATCAGCTGCCGGCTCTTGGCCAGGTCCGTCACCAGCTGCCAATCGAACACTTTGCCCGTACCGCCCGACGCTCCCGAAACCTTGGTGTCGACCAGCAGGCGCTCGCCGGGAAAGCTGGCCGCGCGGCGCGCGTCGGCCGCATCC
>JBEQSW010000075.1:0-3787 GCA_040348565.1 Myxococcales bacterium
GGCGCTGCCAATCCGGCCTGTCCGGCCAAGATCGACAGCTCGGTCGCGTGCACGGCAGCGGTCAGCTGCCCGGCAGCAACCTGCGGCGTTTTCAAGATCGGCGCCAAGGACTGCAGCTGCGCGGCCGCGTCCGGCATGTTCACGTGCTCGTCGTGCAGCTATGCCGGCAAAACGGAGAGCATCGTGCAAACGCCAGCAGCGGCGCTGGCCGCGTGCGCCAGCGACGACACCACTCTGGAGAAGAACACCACGGGCTGCACCAAGGGCGATCGCTGCAAATCGCTCGATACCGCCAAGACTCGCTTCTGCGCCTGCTGGGACGACGCCGCCAAGGGCACCACGGTGTGGGACTGCGACGCGATGCCCAGCGCTTGGCCCATGTGATGCAAGCCGTTCGCGCCACCGTGCTCGCTTGCGCGCTCGCGGTGGCGTGCAGCGCACGGCCGGTGACGCGGTCGCAAGCGCCGGCCGGTGACACCGCGCCGGCGCCCTCGCCACCGGCGGAGCCGTACATGCCCACGGAGCCCATCGAGCCCGTGCATGCGCCGTTCGCCATGCCGCAACCCAAGCGCCCCGAGATTCCGGCGCGTGTGTTCGACATCCGAGACTTCGGTGCCGTCGCCGACGGCAAGACGAAGGCTACCGCCGCGTTTGCGCGCGCCATCGCCCGAGCATCGGCGGCGGGAGGCGGCACGGTGCTGGTGCCGCCTGGCCGGTGGCTCACCGGGCCCATTCACCTCGTCGACTACATCAATCTACACGTCGCCACCGGCGCCACGCTGCTCTTCAGCCAAGACTTTTCCGACTACTTGCCGCCGGTGCTGACGCGCTGGGAGGGGCAGGAGCTGTACGGCTATTCTCCGCTGATTTACGCGCATGACTGCCAAAACGTCGCCATCACCGGCGGCGGCAAGCTCGACGGGCAAGGCGCGGCGTGGTGGCCCTGGAAACAGACGCAGCAAGCGTCGGCGAGCAAGCTCTACGACCTCGTGATCGAAGGCGTACCTACCGAGAAGCGCGTGTTCGCCGAGCCGGGCGGCCTGCGACCGAGCTTCATCCAAACCGTCGGCTGCAAGAACGTGCTGGTGGAAGGCGTCACCATCAGCAACGGTCCCTTCTGGACGATTCACCCCGTCTACTCCGAGAACGTGATCGTGCGGCGCGTGCGCGTCGAGACCACCGGCCCGAACAACGACGGCTGCGATCCGGATTCGAGCCGCAACGTTTTGATCGAGGATTCGTTCTTCAGCACCGGCGACGACTGCGTCGTCGTCAAATCAGGGCTGAACGAGGACGGGTGGCGCGTGGGCAAGCCGAGCGAGAACGTGGTCGTGCGGCGCTTGCACGGTGAAGCCGGCCACGGCGGAGTCGTCATCGGCAGCGAAATGAGCGGCGGCGTGCGAAACGTCTGGGTCACCGACTCGGAGTTCATCGGCACCGATCGCGGGCTGCGCATCAAGTCGATGCGCGGCCGCGGCGGCGTGATCGAAAACGTGTTCTACGAAAACGTGCGCCATCAAGACATTCGGCTGATGGTCGTCGAGCTCACGACATTCTACGGCAGCTCGACCTTGCAACCGAAGACCGCGACGCCGCCCACCATCCGGGGCATCCACGTCAAAGACGTCAGCGCCCGCGGCGCCAAACAAGCCATCGAAATCGTCGGCCTGCCTGAATTGCCGATTCGCGACGTCACCTTCGACAACGTCCAAATCGTGGCCGATCAGGGCCTGCGCTCCGCCGACTGTGAAAACATCCAATTCAAAAATACGAAGTTGGCGTCTCCCAACGGCACCGCGTTCTCCGTCCAGGACTTGTGAACGGCGCCGCGCACGAGCCTCGGGTCAAGCTTCAACGAGTGAATTCGCGGGGTTGACGCTCGTCTAACCAGCCGCGTCGGCGCGCGACAAATTGTCCATTCGTCCTGGTGCGAGCCGTTGGCCGGTGGTCTTGAAGCTTCCAAGATGTTGCGAAAATTTCTCAGGTGATGTTTCCTTCCCGGCTTCGGGATTTTCGCAGGGGTCTGTCTTCTACAAATGCGTCCTTCTTATTACCTCCTTGGGTTGATTGCTGGTGTGTCTGCTCTGACCGTGGCGCCGTCGCGTGCCCACGCGGCGGAAGCGGGCTTTTCCCTTCAAGCGTCGGGTGACGGCGCGAGCGCGCAAGGCTCGGCTTCCGGCGGCGCCGACGACTACTGGCACCAATTTCGGCCCACGCCGATGGCGCTGGAGCTCGGCATCTACGGCGGCGCGGCCTTCTTCTCGAAAGAGCACAACCTCCAAAATCTGGAGGTCATCGACACGGCCCCGGCCGTCGGCCATCAACAGCTGAAGACGGGGCTCGATCTCGGGCTGCGCGCCGGTTTCTATCCGCTGTCGTGGCTCGGCGCCGAAGGCGAGCTCGGGGTGATCGCGAGCTCGACCAAGGACACCGGCGACAGCGCCACCATCTGGACCTACCGCTTGCACGCCGTCGCGCAGTATCCGGCGTTTCGCCTGGTGCCGTTCGTGCTCGTCGGCGCGGGCGGCATGAACCTGCGCAGCAACGCGGGCGCGCTCGGCAAAGACAGTGACCCGGAGATGCACGTGGGCGTCGGCGTGAAGTACGCCATCTTGCAATCGCTCAGCGCGCGCCTCGATTTCCGCGACAACTTCATGCAAGAAAATCGCGCCAACCCGACCATCAAGGATGGCGACTTGGTGCAGAACTTCGAGCTCCTGCTCGGCTTGTCGTTCACGCTCGGTCGCACCCCGGCCGAAGCGGCGGCGCCCCCGAAGGACTCGGATGGCGACGGCTTCCTCGACCCCCAGGACGCCTGTTTGGCCGTGCCCGGGGTGGCGCCGAACGGCTGTCCCGCGCCGGTGGCCGCGCCGGTCGACACCGACAAAGACGGCATCGTCGACGCCAGCGACCCCTGCCCGACCGAGGCCGAAGACGGCGCTCAG
Source organism: Myxococcales bacterium (assembly GCA_040348565.1). Taxonomy (GTDB): domain Bacteria; phylum Myxococcota_A; class Polyangia; order Polyangiales; family Polyangiaceae; genus PMG-095. Next base: position 2,946 of record JBEQSW010000075.1, read on the forward strand.
CCGGCGCCGGCCGACGGCTGCCCGAACAAGGACGCCGACGGCGACGGCGTCCTGCTACCCGACGACAAGTGCCCCACCGAAAAGGGCGTCGCGCCCGACGGCTGCGTGCACGACAAGGACGGCGACGGCATCCTGGACGAGGTCGACAAGTGCCCCGACCAGCCGGAAACCAAGAACGGCTTCGAAGACGCCGACGGCTGCCCGGACGAGCTGCCCAAAGAGGTCGCCAAGTTCGCCGGCGTCATCAAAGGTATTCAGTTCGACTTCGGCAAAGCGACGATCCGTAAAGAGTCGAACAAGGTGCTGGACGACGCGATCAAGGTCCTCAAGCAGTACGGCGACCTACGCATCATGATCAGCGGCCACACCGACAACGTCGGCGAAGCACAGAAGAACATCGAGCTCTCACAAGCGCGCGCCGCGTCCGTCAAGGAGTACATGGTCAGCAAAGGCATCGACGCCGGCCGTATCGAAACGCGGGGCGCGGGCCCGAACGAGCCCGTGGCCGACAACGCGACCGACAAGGGTCGCCAAGAGAATCGGCGCATCGAGTTCAAGCTGCTGCAAAAGTGAAAGAATTAGACTCCGAGCAAAGCCTTGGAGTCCGGCGAAAACAAGTCGGAGGAGTAATTATGCGAACAACAGTTATCTGGTCTTTTCTTAGTCTGATGGCGCTCGCTACTGGCGGGCTCGTGGCAGGTTGCGACAGCGACGCGAAGATCGCGAAGAGCGCGGCCGGCGAGTCGTGCGACAAGACGTCGGACTGCAACGATGGCCTCAAGTGCCTCGAGGGCACCTGCTACAAGTCGTCGAGCACCAGCAACGGCGGCAGCGCCAACAAC
>JBEQSW010000082.1:0-7960 GCA_040348565.1 Myxococcales bacterium
GCTTCACGCTCTGGATCCAACGAGCGAGGCCGGTGGCCGTCGAGCGCGAACGGACACGCGAGAAGCTGCGCGCGCTCGCCCTTGCGCAGGGTGATGCGCGCAAAGAAGCTCTGCTTGGTCCAGGGCCGATCGTCGTGCCCGGCAAATACGAAATTACCCAGGCTGTAGACGATGGGACGCCCATCCGCCCAACCCACCCCTTGCGGCACGTGGGGGTGATGGCCGATGAAGGCGTCGACCCCGAGCCCCATCACCGCCTTCACGAAGCGGCGGGTGCGGTCGACCGGCGCGTCGACGTACTCCTCGCCGCCGTGATAGCTCACGAGCACGAAGTCGTTTTCGCGGCGCGCTTGCTCGATGTTGGCTTTGAGCTTGTCCACGTCGGCCCACGCCACGAAGTCCTTGCCTTCGTGGGCGTCGAACGGGGGCTGGTTCCACACCTGCGTGACCGCGAACAACGCGATGGTGCGGCCCTTCACGCGCAGCACGACCGGCTTGTAGGCTTGCTCCACGTCACGCCCGGTGCCTGCGAACGCCACCTGCGCGCGCTCCAGGTTGGCAATCGTCTCGAACAGCGCGCTCTTACCGAAGTCCCAAGCGTGGTTGTTGGCGGTGGACACCAACGACACCCTCGCGTTCGACAGCACGTCCGCGCCACCCGGCGGCCCCGTGAAGATCAGACGGTGCGACGGCGACTGGGTGAGCCCGTGTTGGTCGCTGAGCTGCGACTCCAGATTGACGAAACGCGCGTCGGCGGAGCTCCAGGCCGTGCTTAGGCCGGCAAAGGGGTCGTAAGCCCCGTCTTTGAGAATGGCTTGCCCGCATTCCCGCCCGAAATTCACGTCGCCACCCGCGGCCAGCACGATGCTGGGCTCTTCCGCTGATTCCGACCGCGCCTGCGCCGGCACAGCCGCGCCGCCCGGCGAAGCGTCAGCCGCTGCTTCCAGCGTCGACGGCAACGCGCGGTTTTGGACGACGGCTTCCGCGGCTGATGGCATGAGCAGTGGTGCGGCTACGACAACCAGCGCGTGCGCGCTGGTCGACTGGGGCGCTCCCGCCGACGGCGGAACGCCACGCTCACCGCACCCCCCTAGGCCGAGGGCGAACAACAGCAGAAGGCGAAGCGCGCCCAAATTGCTCCAGCGGCTATTTTGGCGCCAGCCCCGCGCGCGCTGCAAGCGGGGCCGCGCCCCCACGGCCAAAGAATCTGTTTGCGCTGGGCCCGGGCTCGATTTACGAAGGGCGCGTGAAAATTGCAGTCATTGGGTCAGGCTACGTGGGTCTGGTGGCGGGTGCTTGCTTCGCGGATTCGGGCACCCACGTTACGTGTGTCGACGTCGACGAGAAGAAGCTCGAGAAGCTGCGCGCCGGTGAGGTGCCGTTCTTCGAGCCGGGCCTCGGCGACTTGGTCAAGCGCAATTGGCCGCACCGTCTCGACTTCAGCTCCGACCTGCCCAACTCGATCCGTGGCTGCGACATCGTGTTCGTCGCCGTCGGTACCCCGCCGGCCGAAGACGGCTCGGCCGACCTGCAGTACGTGCTGAAGGTCGCGGAGCAAGTGGCCAAGTCCGCCGAGCACGACCTGGCGCTGGTGCTCAAGAGCACCGTTCCGGTCGGCACCAACGAGCGCGTGCGCAAGCACATCGAGCCGTACGCCAAGCACCGCATCATGGTCGTCAGCAACCCCGAGTTCCTCAAAGAGGGCGACGCCTTGTCGGACTTCTTGAAGCCCGACCGCATCGTGGTCGGCGCCGACGACGAGCGCGCTTTCGACCTGCTGTCGCGCCTGTACGCGCCGTTCAACCGCCAGCGCAATCGCCTGCAGCGCATGAGCCCGAAGAGCGCGGAAATCGTGAAGTACGCCTCCAACGCGCTGCTCGCGACCAAGATCTCCTTCATGAACGAGATCGCCGAGCTGTGTGACGCCGCGGGCGGCGACGTCGAGCAGGTTCGGCTCGCGGTCGGCTCCGACGAGCGCATCGGCATGCAGTTTCTGTATCCGGGCCTCGGCTTCGGCGGCAGCTGCTTTCCGAAGGATCTGCGCGCGCTGGTCAGCACCGGCAAAGACTTGGGCGTGCAGATGGAGGTCTCGGAGGCCGCCGTGCGCGCCAACGAGGGCCCGCCGCAAATGCTGCTGCGCAACATGGAGAAAGACCTGGGCGGCATCTCCGGCAAAGTCGTGGCCATCTGGGGCCTGGCGTTCAAGCCCCGCACCGACGACGTGCGCGAGAGCCCCGCGCTCAAGCTGATCAGCGAGCTGCTCAAGCGCGGCGCCAAGGTGCGCGCGGCGGATCCGGAAGCGCTGGACACGGGCCGTGAGTCGCTGGAGCGCAGCGGCGAGGCCGGCAAGGTCGAGCTGTACAAAGACGAATACGACGCCGTCAAAGGCGCCGACGCCTTGGTGATCGCGACCGAGTGGAACGAATACCGGTCGCCCGATCTGCAGCGCGTGAAGCAGCTGATGCGCGGTCGTCACCTGTTCGACGGCCGCAACGTGATCGTGCCGGCGGCGGCGGTCGACGCCGGTCTGCGCTACCGCGGCATCGGTCGGCCCGCGCAAGGTTGATGCCGAGCGAGGCGAGCGGCGGCGAGCCGCTGGGCGGTGCTCAGCGGCTCAAGGCCATGTTGCGCCCAATCATGGGCGTGCTCGCGGTCATCTTCGTCGTCGCCGCGATCTGGGACTTGAAGCGCCGCTGGCGCCCCGGCGTCGTGCAGATCGACTACGGCATGGCCGCGCTGTCGATGCTGCCGCTGGCCGCCGGTTGCGTGCTGCTGGGCCTGGGCTGGATCTGGCTGCTGTCACGGATGAGCGGCGTGAAGATTCCGGTGTTGCCGGGCATGGCCCTGCACTTGGAGTCGCAGGCGGCGCGCTACACGCCAGGTAAGGTCGGGTTGCCGCTGGTGCGAATGCTGGGCGCCGCCAGTCTGGGGACGACCAGCCGCATCGCCGGCTCTTCCGTGTTCATCGAGGTGCTGTGCTTCGTCGCGACCGGCGGTGTCACGGGCCTGCTCGTGCTGCTGTTCTCGAGCGACATGCTGAAGCGGGTCACCGAAGCGCTCGGCGTGCTCGGCCTGCTGGTGTTGTTGGGCTTCGTCGTGGCGCTGGCGGTGCTGCTGCTGCTGGATCGACGCCACCTGCCGGCCAAGCTGCGGGATTTACTGCAACTGGACGGCTCGGGGCCGCTCGTGCCGCCGGCCCTGCCGTTGATTCACGCCGTCTACTGGCTCACCTGGGCCGCTCACGGTTACTTCACCAGTCGCGCCATCCAGGCGCCGGTCGCCGTGTCCCTCGACAGCATGGGTTTTTACGTGCTCGCGCCGGTCATGGGTTTTCTGGCCCTGGCCGCGCCGGGCGGCTTGGGCGTGCGCGAAGCCGTGTTGTCCATCGCCTTGTCGGCCGCCACCGGGCCCGGGCCGGCGCTGTACGCGGCGCTGCTTTCCCGCGGCACGTCGGTCATCGTCGACTTTGGGGTTTGGATGGCGTTCCGGCCCTTCCGCGGCAGCGGGGTCCGGAAAGCCGACTAGTTGTGCCAGGCGGGCTTGGCACAGCGCCACTAACCCGTTGATTTGATTACGATTTATATTGTGCTCTGACGGCACACGGCTTGCTGTGAGCAGGTGTCGAGGAGTCCGCCGCATGCCCCGATTTTCTTCCGTTGCTCGCGTTGGAATGTTCGCAAGCTTTGCGGTCGTGCTCGCCAGCGCCTGCGGGGGGCAGAGCTTCACGAAAGGGGACGGCGGGGACGCCGGCTCCGGCGCAACCAGCAACGGCGGGTCGGGCGAAGGCGGTAGCACTAGCCACGCCGGCACGACCAGCACCGCCGGTAAGGGACACGCCGGCACGGGCGCGGGCGGTGGCAGCGCGGGCAGCAACGTCGGCGGCAGCGGGAGCGCCGGCGCGGGCGGCGCGGTGTCGGAAGAGTGCGGCGCCCCCCCGGTCTCCGGCAGCTGCGCCGCTTTCATTCCGGTTTGGTACAACGATCCGACGACCGGTATCTGTCGGCCCTTCGTCTACGGCGGCTGCGGGGGCAACGCCAACCGCTACCCAACGCTCGAGGCGTGCCAGCAGGCGTGCCCAGGCGGCAGCCCCAACTACGACTCGTGCAAGTTGCCGAGCGACTGCCTGGTCACCGGCACCGGTTGTTGCGGCATCTGCGACAGCCCCGACATCAGCGCTCACGATCTCATCGCGTACAACAAGCAGTACGCGGGCTTGCTGCAGTGCGGGCTAGCTCTGGACGTCGCGGCTGGCGGCGCCGCGTCGGCAGGCGCTGCCGCTCCCGTGGCCTGCGCGCCCTGCCCCCCGCCTCAAGGCCCGGGCACGTTGCAATACTTCGTGCCTGACTGTGTCGCGGGTCAGTGCGTCGTGACGGATGTGCGCACCAGCGACGTCACCGCCTGCAAGACCAGCGACGAATGCAAGCTTCGCCACGGCACCGGTTGCTGCGAAGGCTGCGGCACGACGGACGTGATCTCCGTTCGCAACGACGGTAGCTTCGAAAAGCTGGTGTGCAGCGGAGCGCCCGTCCCGTGCCCGGCGTGCATTCCTGGTCCGACGGACGCGGTTCCCTACTGCGGAGCCGACGGTCACTGCGCAGTCGCGATTCCGCTCCAGGCCGGAGCCGCTCAGTGAGGCAACGCCCGCCCCATCGCTCGTGGCGTGAGGCCGTGACGTTGGCACGCGGCGCTTGGGTCGCCGTTTTCGGACTGGTGCTGGCCAGCGCCTGTGGCGGCCAAAGCTTCAAAGGCAACGGCGGAGAGGCGGGCGAAACCGGCAGCGGCGGCGCCACGAGCCTCGCGGGCGCCAGCAGCAGCGGCGGCAAAGCGCACGCGGGGAGCGGCAGTGGCGCCGGCAGCAATACGGCTGGTAGCGGCACGGCCGGCAGCGGAGCGGCCGGAGGCCCACCGTTCATGAGCGCCTGTGCGGGCCCCGCCGAATACAACGGTCCGGATGGTGGCACTTGCGATGCGTACTTCCCACGCTGGTCGCACGACATGGCGACCGGCTTGTGCATGCCGGTCATCTACGGCGGCTGCGGCGGCACCAAGAACAACTACGAAACGCTGGAGGCGTGCCAAAAAGCCTGCCCCGGCGGCAGCCCCAACTACGACGCCTGCAAAGTGGCGCGCGATTGCCAGCTGACCGCCAACGGCTGTTGCGGCGTGTGCGACGGGCCCGGCGCCAGCAAACACGACTTCATCGCGAACAACACGGCGAATACGGCCAGGGTGTTGACGTGTGCCTACGGCGACGTCGCCTGCGGCGCCTGCCCGAACCCGGAGACGGGTCAGAGCACGCTGCAGTTCTTCGTCCCCAACTGCGTTGCCGGTGAGTGTGTGGTCGAAGACCTGCGCGAAGGTGACGTCACCGCCTGCAAGTCGGCGGAAGATTGCAAGCTACGCAGCGGCACCGCGTGCTGCGAGGCGTGCGGCGCCGGCAACGTCGTCTCCGTGCGCAACGACGGCAGCTTCGAGGCGCTGGTATGCGGCAACGTGCTCCCACCGTGCCTTGACTGCGCACCTTCGATACCTTCGGACGCGATAGCGACCTGCGAACCGAGCGGACACTGCGGCGTCGCGTATCTGCTCAAGTAGAGAGCGCGTAAGCTAGACCTTGGGCGTCAGGCGCGACATGCGCGCGGTAACCTCGGCCTCGAAGCGCGCAATGTAGCTCTTCACCAGCTCGCCGGGGTCGGCGCCGGTGAGCAACGGGGTGAGATCCATGCCCCAAATCAGGCCCGAATGCGCGTCGGTGCCGTGCGATTCGAAGTAGGTGGCGTGAGCGCGCCGGCGCCCTGCAGTGGCCAAATCGTAGCGCTTACCGCCCGCGATCTGCGAATCGAAGACACCCATCAAAGCCGCGTGCAGGTTTTCGTGACCGTCGACCGGCATCACGACTTTGTCCGCGTCGCACAGCCAGTCCAGGTCGCGCCAAACCTCGCAGCCGATGATGCGCGACGGGCGTGCGGCGGCGGGCAACGCCAGGCACGCCGCCACCACGCGCAGCGCCACCGCGACGTGCGTGTCGTGCTTGTCGGCCAAGTTGTGGGTGTAAACGATCTCCGGTTGGGTCTCGTAGAAGACGTTGACCAAATCGGCCACCACCGCCGGCGACGCCGCGTCTTTGACGACCGAGCTTGGATGGCGGAGCTGTAGCATGGCCGAGTACTCGCCGACGAAAGCGGCTTTGCGCTGTTCCAGCTGACGCACGGCCATCATGCGCTCGTCCGAGTAATCCTTGTATTCGAAGTCGCGCGCGCTACCGCCGCCGTTCGTGACCACCACGCCGGTGAACCAACGCGCGGCATTTTGAAAGCACTCGACCACGCCGTGCGCGGCCATGAGCTCCAAATCGTCTTGGTGGGCGCCGATGGCCAGGTGGGTCGTGCGGGCGAGCGCCGCGCCAATTTCACTACCATCGGGTACGAACACGTCGGCGTCCTGGTGAGTGAGCGAAAGGGCCATGGTTGCTTTCAGATGCGGGGCAGGCTGGCAGCGGCGATCGATTGTCCCACGCGGCGCGTCGCTTCGTCGGGCAAATGCAGGCGCAGGCGCTGCGCCAGCTCGGGGGCCTCGGTGCGCAAGACCTGGCGCGCATTCTCGAGCAGCAGGTTGCCGCCTTCGCCGGAGGTGACGCGCCCCAGCAACAGCACGTGCTTGATCTCGTAAAATTCCGCGTACAGCAAGAGGCCGTAGCCGAGGAAAACGCCCAGGCTCTCGAAGATGGCGCGCGCTCGCGCGTCTTTTGCCGACACCAACTGTTGCAGCGCCTTCAGCTTCTCACCCGGCGACGCTTCGGCCGAAAGCTCGATGCCCGCGACTTTGGCCAAGCGAATGGCCGCGTCTTGCGAGAAGTAGCTCACGCCGGTGCCTCGATCCCCCGACCATTCCGTGTCCACGGGCGCCTGCTCGCTGACGTCGACGGGGGCGAACGCCAGCTCGTTCAGCCAACCCGTGATCAAGCCGTGCTGGTCGACGTAGCCGGCGGCTTGGCTGGTGCCCATCGCGATGCCCAGCACCGAATCGTCTTTGAGCTCGAGCGCGCCGGCCAGCGCCGTCACGTCGCCGTCGTTGGCCACCTCCAACGGTACGTCGCCCCATTTCTTGGCGATGTCTGGATAGATGTTTTTGATGCGCGCCGCGAAGGCGGCGGGCGGCACCTTACGGAACAGCGACGCCACCATCGTGCGATTGTCGACGTAAATTCCCGCCGAGCTCACGCCGATGGCGTCGATGCGCGGCAGGTGCGCGGCGGCCTGCCGAATCGAGTCGTCGATGCCATTGAAGTGGTAGTCCGGATCGCTCTCGAGCTTGGGTTGCCACACCGTCTCGACCGAAAACACCTCTTTGCCGTCGATCACGGCCGCGACTTTTCGGTCACTGCCGCCGGCGTCGAAGCCGATGCGGCAGCCGTTCAGGTGCCCGCCCACAGCGCGGCCTTGCTCCCGTTCCGGCGGCAGCAGGGAAGCCTCGACGGCTTCGACCACGAACGCTGGCTTCTCGTAGATCTTGGCGAAAAATTCGGCGTCGAAGGCGCGCGGACCCGACGCGCAGTAGCAAGTCTTCAAATGCTCCGCGAAGGCGCGCGGGACTGCAACGAGCACGAGATGAGCGCCGCGCTGCAAAAGCAAGAACTTGAGCACACGCTCCGCCAGGCGCAGGCTCTCCGGCAAACGCTCGTGTCCGTCGGGAAACACCGGCAGCGAAAAGCGCGAGACGCTGCCGCCGCTGCGCTGAAGCGCCAGCGTCAACGTGACGCCGTCTTGCCCGACCGCCCGCGCGTGCTCGCGCAGCGCCGCGTAAAAGGGGCGAAAGCCCGGGTCGAGGGGCGGCACCACAGCGGGGGCGTGATCGATGGCGGTGGCAGACACGGCGACGCCGGATGCTACGCGGGCACCCGTGGTCTCGGAAGCGCCGCCGGAAACTGCAGTGTTTTCAGGCATGACTGCGCTCATTGTGG
>JBEQSW010000083.1:0-3298 GCA_040348565.1 Myxococcales bacterium
GCGCGGGCGGCTCGGGATCGATCAGAAAGCGATACCAAGCTTCCAGCGTCGCCTCGTAGCCGCAGCCGTGCTCGCCCGCCGCCTGCACCTGTCGGCGCAGCTTGTCACTGAAGACGCCGGCGTCGGCGTCGCCGGGCGGGCGCTGCTCACCATGCGGATCCCAAGCCAAGAAGCCTTCGTCCCGCCAGGTACCAGGCAGCCCACGCAGTTGTCCCAGCAGATGCGCGTGGTCGTCGGCGTCGGCCGACACGCACACGTCTCGTTGGCCGTTCGCGCCGTGCGAGCCCAAGCTGGAGGTGATGACGCCGACGTGCACGTCCGAAACCGGCTCGAGCGACGACCCCGCCGTGATCAGCCGTTGCACCAACAACGGCACCGCTTGCGCCAAAAGCGCCTGCTTGTCCGCCATCGAAATCGAGTTGTCGATGGTGAGCAGCAGGTCGACTTTGGTCACCGCGCGTTGGCGAAACACGTCCACGTCCCACCCTGACTGGTCGCCACTTTCGCCCCCCGTTCCGCCAATCAACAGCTCGGTACGAGCGCCGCACGCGCCGAACAGCAGCGCCAGCACGCACACCGCCGCCCCCACCAACCGCGCAATCCCCACGGCGCGACGACTTTCCACCATTGAGCCCCCGGACACCGCTCAGCGCTTCGGGTCGTGCCAGAGCGTGCCGGGCGCCAAAATGCGATTGGCTTCGGCCGGACCCCAGCTGCCTTTTTCGTATTCGTAGATGGGCGTGGCGTCGCCCAGGATCGGCTCCACGATGCGCCAAGCCGACTCGACGCTGTCGACGCGGGCGAACAAGTTGGCGTCACCGCGCAAGGCGTCGCCAATCAGGCGCTCGTAGGCGCCCATCTCGGCCGGGTTTTGCTGGGTGACGAACAGCTCGGTGCTGTCACCGGCCATGGCTTCACCGGGGCGCTTCACACGGGTGCCGATGGCGATCGCGAAATCCGGGCCCAAGCGGAAGCGCAAGTAGTTGCCACGCTGCGCCACCGTCTCTTTGAAGACCATGTGCGGCGGGCGATGCAGCTCCACCAGCACCTCGGTCACGGTGACCGGTAGGTTTTTGCCGGTGCGCACGTAGAAGGGAATGCCTTCCCAGCGCCACGAATCGACGAAGAACGCGATGGCCGAATACGTCTCGACCGTGGAGTTCTTGGCGACGCCTTCTTCGTCGCGATAGCCTTGAAATTGGCCGCGTACGCAGTACTCGGGCGAAACCGTGCGAATCGACTTCAGCAGCTGCGTCTTCTCGTCGCGCAACGCTTCGCGGTCGCCGGCGGGCGGCGGCTCCATCGCCAAGAACGCGATCACCTCGAGCAGGTGGTTTTGCACCACGTCGCGGATGGCGCCGGCTTCCTCGTAGAAGCGCCCGCGACCGGCGACGCCGAACTTTTCGGCCATCGTGATCTGCACGCTCTTCACGTAGTTGCGGTTCCAGATCGGCTCGAACATCGAGTTGGCGAAGCGGAAGTACAAAAGATTCTGTACCGGCTCCTTGCCCAAGAAATGATCGATGCGAAAGATGTGCTGCTCGTCGAACACGCGGTGCAGGGTGCTGTTGAGTAGCCGCGCTGAAGCCAGATCGCGACCGAACGGCTTTTCGACGACCACGCGCGCGCCTTGCGAGCAGCCGCTGGTGCCCAGCGCCTCCACCACGTTCGAGAAAACGCTGGGCGGAATCGACAAGAAGTAGACCGGATTTTTGGCGTTCGCTTCGTCCAGCGTCTGCTTGATCTTCTTGAACAGCTCCTCTTTCGTGTAGTCGCCGTCGACGTAGCGCAGGTTCTGCGAAAGGGCGGTGAACGCTTTCTCGTCGACGCCGCCGCCGTATTCTTGAACGCTGGCCCGCGCACGCTCGCGCAGGTTCTCGAGGCTGGAGCCACCCCGCGACACGCCCACGACCGGGAACGGCGCGTGCCCGCGCTTGAGCATCGAATGGAGGGCCGGAAAGATCTTCTTGAACGCTAGGTCCCCAGTGGCCCCGAACAGTACGAATGCATCAGAAAGCGGCTCAGCCATTGCTAGTCCTTATAAGGCGCGCCTGGCGAAGGAGGAAGCGGTGCCAGGAAGCCTCGCAGGCTACCATTGTCGCCGTTCGGCCGCCGAGCTGTTATGCTTGGCCAAGAAGCAGGGCCCCTTAGGCCAGGAGGAGCTTCGGCCGCTGATGACGGATGTGCGCGAACGCCGTGAGGGCAACAAGAAAAGCCCACCGCGCTCCGGTACGGGCCGCGAAGAGCTGCGCAGCACGTGGTTTCGGCCTTACCTGCTGCGCCTGCGCGCCGAACGCGGTGAGGCAGCCTTGCGCGCGCTGTTGTCGACGGCCGGCATCCCCATCGGCCTGATGAACGACGACTCCGGTTGGCTCTCGGTGAGCGCCGGAAAGCGCTTGCTGCGCGCCATTGCCTCGGCGCTGGGTCCGGGCGCGGTAGCAGATCGCGGAGCGTGGATGACACATCCGGAGTCGCTCGGCGCCTACGTGCGCATGCTGCGCGTCGCTTCCGCCCCCGAAGACGCTTACCGCTACCTGGCCGCCAACGCCGGAGAGACGACGCGGGTCGGCACCTGCGAGCTGAAGGCCGCCGGCCCCAGCTCCGCCGAAATCATCTACCGCCCGCGCGCCGAGAGCGAAGAAGGTCAAGCCGACGAGCTGTTGTGCGCCGCCCGCCGCGCCGAGCTCGCGGCCATTCCGCTCATCTGGGGCCTCCCCGCCGCCAGCATCGAGCACCCGCGTTGCTTGGCACGCGGCGATGCCGAGTGCGACTACCTGGTGCGCTGGCGCTTCGGTCAAAAACGGTCCATCGCCCTCGGTGCGCTGCTGGGCGCGGCCGCCAGCGGCGGCGCGGTGATGATTTCCGGAAGTTTGCTGGGCGCCACCATCGGCGCCGGCGTCGGCGGCGGGCTCGGCGCGGCTTTGGGCATCGCTTCGGAGCGTGTTTCCGAGGAGCGTTCGCTGCGCGTGTTCGAAAAGCACCGCATTGCGGCGCTCGAGCGCGGGCTGGAAGTGCGCGGCCATTTCCGCGAAAACGCCGCCGGCGACATGGTCGGCAGTGTGCTGGGCGGCAAATACCGCATCTTGCGCAAGATCGGCTCGGGCGGCATCGGCGTGGTGTACGCGGCCGAGCACGTGGCGCTCGGCACCGAGGTCGCGGTCAAGGTGCTGCGCGGCGCCGCCGCCATGGACGCCTCCGAAATTGCGCGACTGCGGCGTGAGGCGCGCGTCCAAGGCTCCATCGAGCATCCTAACGTGGTGCGCACGCTCGATTTGGACGAGCTGCCCGACGGCTCCAT
>JBEQSW010000101.1:0-13295 GCA_040348565.1 Myxococcales bacterium
TCGCTCGCGCCAGAATGGCTTCGAATGAGAAGTCGTTGAGCGCTCCCGCGGGGTTCGCTCGCGCCAGAATGACTTCGCATGCGAAGTCATCTCTGGTTCCACCGGTGGCGGACTTTCAAGTATTCGTATTCGCTAGTGAAAGCCAGCTAGTGACTGAGCGAATCGTGATGACTTCGCATGCGAAGTCATTTGGAGACGCAGCGAGCGACGAAAAGTAAGCGCGCTTCAGGCGCGACACCGGGACGACAGAAGGCTGTGTGGGGCTCGAGGGAACGATGCGATGAAGGGTGAGCGCGCTCCAGTCCTTCGAGTAAGTCTCGGAGGGCTCTTGGTGAGCGGCTGCCAGAACACCCGCACCCCGAAGCGTTCGCCCAGGGAGACCTCGCGACGCCACGGTAGTTTCTGCGGAAAGGCTGCGGCGTGGCAGCCCCAGATTTAACGAATACGTGGCGACGGGCAATTCGGCGCCCTGACGCGATGCGACGAGCTTGGTCGGGCGTGGGCTCAATCCGCCAGTGGCGCGAACAGGTCGTCCAGGTCGCACTCGGACAACGCGGTCGGTGCGTTCGCCAAGCCGAGTAGAGATTGCGCGAGCTGCGCCTTTCGCTGTTGCAGGCGCAGCATGCGTTCTTCCACGCTGCCGGCGACGATCAGGTTGTAGACGAACACGGGACGGGTTTGGCCGATGCGGTAGGCGCGATCGGTGGCTTGAGCCTGCGACGCGCCGTTCCACCACGGATCGTAGTGAATGACGGTGTCGGCGCTGGTTAGGTTCAACCCCGTGCCGCCCGCCTTCAAGCTGATCAGGAACACGTCGACCTCGCGGCCCTCGAAGCGATCGACGGCCTTTTGACGGTCTTGCGTGGCCCCAGTCAGCTCGACGTAGTTGATCTTTCGCTCGCGAAGCCCCTCGGCCATCAGGTCGAGCATGCGCGTGAACTGCGAGAACACCAGCACCCGCCGCCCCTGTTCGAGCTGTTGCGTCAGGAGCTCGAAAAACAGCTCGTATTTGGCGGAACCTTTGACCTTGCGGGCCGACGGAACCGTCACCAGCCGCGGATCGCAGCACACCTGACGCAGCTTCATCAGCGCGTCCAAGATGGCGATGGTGGAGGCGGTGACGCCCTTTTGGCGGATGGCGCGCCGCACGTCGCCGTGCGCGGCCACGCGGATGCTTTCGTATAGCTCGCGCTGTTGGTCGCCCAGCTCCACTGGCCGCACAATCTCGGTCTTGGGCGGCAGATCTTTGGCGACGCTTTCCTTCATGCGCCGCAAAATGAAGGGGGTGACGGCGTCGCGCAGCGCTTCCAGCCGTTGTTGGTTGCCGCTGCGCTCGATGGGGATGCGGAAGTGCGAGCGGAAGCGCTCCGCCTCACCCAAAAATCCGGGCATCAAGAAATCGAACAACGACCACAGCTCTTCGAGGTTGTTCTCGACCGGGGTGCCGCTCAAGCACATGCGATGGCGCGCCGAAATTTGCCGCACGGTGCGAGCCGCCAAGCTGCGCGGATTCTTGATGGCCTGCGCCTCGTCCAAAATCATCAGGTAAAATGGCTGATTTTCGAACGATTCGATGTCGCGCACCAAGAGCGGGTAGGTGGTGATGACGACGTCGACGTTCGGCACCTCACCGCGGTGTTGCTCGCGCTTGGGGCCGTGCAGCACGCACACCTTCAGGTCGGGCGCGAATTTGGCTAGCTCGCGCTGCCAGTTGCCGACCAGGCTGGTTGGCATCACCACCAGGCACGGCCGGTCCATCCGCCCCGACTCTTTTTCGCGCACCAAATGCGCGATGGTCTGCAGCGTCTTGCCGAGACCCATGTCGTCGGCCAAAACCCCGCCCGCTTCGTGCTGGATGAGGGTGCCCAGCCACTTCACGCCGTCTTCCTGATAGGGCCGCAGCTTGGCTTGCAAGCCGACCGGCAGGGCGATGGGCTTGGGCACTTGGTGCAGCTCCCGAGCCTTTTCGACCACGCTGGTGATGCCGGACCACAACAGCCGCGCCGACGCGCCTAGGGCTACGTCCAGCTTGGCGACGCTGCTGGCGCGTGAGCGCGGGAAGCAAAGCTGCCCGTCTTCGAGCTTTTCGCCTCGATACATCTCCAGCAAGACCTGCATCAACGCGCGCAGCCGCTCGGGCGGCACCGGCAAGTACTTGTTGCGCCCTACCGGCACGACGCGAAAGCGTGAGGGCTGCTTGAGCAAGGCCTCGAGCGTTTCGCCATCGGCGCAGCCGTCCAGCAGCTCGAGCATGGCGGGCAGCATGTTGACGCGCTTGCCGTCGACTTGAATGCCAAGCTCGAGGCCGAACCAGTCGGTGCGCTCCTCGTCGGGCTCGATGGCGGCGTACCAGGGCGCGTCCGTCTCGACGACCTGGTACGGGTAGCTGGGGTCGACCTCGATGTTCCAACCCCACGAGCGCAGCTGCGGCAGGGCATAGGCCGAGAACGAGCAATACGAGTGCACGTTGCCGTCGAGCTGCACGACGTAGTCGGCGTCGGTGTCCAGATCGGGCGCCACTTCGTCGAACTGTCCGAGCTCGATGGCGCCGAAGCCCTCCAGCAGGCACTGCGCCCGAGCCTCGCCGGCGCGGTCGCGCCCGACCATGGCCATGCCCGCCGGCCGGGCCACGAAAAAGCGTTCTCGGCGATCGGCGGCCCGGATGCGCACGCCCTCGTAGTCGAAGCAAAGACTGATGACGGGGACGTCTTGCTCCTTGCCCTCCTCGAAGGAAGACCCGCCAGAGCTCACCCACATCCGTTCGGCGTACAGGCGCAGGCAGGGCGTGAACCGAGCAACCTCGGCGCGCTCCACCTCTGAAACAGCAGCAGCTCCGTGCAATATGGAGCCAGTTAGATCAAACCTCGGATCGTTTGTCGATTACCTATTTAAGTACCACTACCCGTGCGATCACGAGCAGTTAGGCAGCACGACCCATTGGGGTGGGGCGTCGGAGCGGGGTGGCTCAAACGCCCGAAATCCCTAAAAACTCAGGTGCCTTGCGGGAAGATCTTGGTGAAGATCTCCGACAAGTCGGCGACGGTATCGCTCTTCATGCCGGTCGCGGGATGCGGCCAGCTGAAGGTGCGAGACACGATCTGGTTGCAGCCCATCGAGATGAGTAAATCGTTCGACTGGGCACCGGGGGCCGACGCGAAAGACAGACCAAACTCCGGGTAAACGACGTTCGGCGCGCAACGGCCGAGCGTGTTGTCGAAGTTGTCCTTGTCGCCCAGCAGCTTGCCCAGGCTCTCCTTCAAATCGGTGTCGAGCACTTGCTGCTGCGCCAGGATGCGGAAGCTTTGAAAGCGCGGGGTCGTGTCAGCCACCGGCGTGACGCCCGGAGCCGCCGCCGTGCCCGGCAACGCCAAGCCCGGGATCTGCAAACCCGGGGGGATCAGCTTCTGCAGGGCCGCGACGCCGGCGGTGATCGAATTCTGTAGGTTCGGATCGAGACCGGGAATGATCGGGGCGGCGCCGGGGGCAGCGGGGGCTGCGGCGATGACCGGCGCCGGATCGTTGTTTTGCAGCCGATAGGCCGTCAAGTTCGACGTCTTCAGCGCGTCGAACGGAGCGGCAGGTTTTCCGGCGCAACCCATGCTGAGCGCGGCCGCACCAAGGCAAAAAGCGAGCATCTTCGACATGCGCGGAGTGTTAGACCCGTTGCCGCGCGATGTACAGTCGGGCGTTTTTGCCCACAAATCGCGCGCGCCGCCCGACGGGACGGACGCGGGCGAAGGACGCAAGAACCCTTCAGCGCATTCTTTTAGCGGGACAATTTGGCCTCGAGCTCCCGCACGCGCTGCTCGAGGTCGAGGCGGGCCTGACGCTCTCGTTCCGCGTCGGCCTGGGCACGTTCGGCGTCGGCCTGGGCGGTACCCAGTTTCTCCTCGGCGGTGAGCCAACGCTGCGTGCCCCGTCGATCATTGGAGATGTTCAAATCTCGACCGTCGGCGATGAGCCAGGCGTCCAGCACTTCGCTGTGCACGGGCTCGGCGCCGAATTGAACGCGCTCGAAGGCGCGCGTAGCGTCCCGGCGCCACAGCTGAAGAGGCACAGGACCGCCCAAAGACCGAGGTCCATGCAGCAGCGGATCGAAGACCACCAGCTCCTCTACACCCATGGCCGCGTAGCGTTCTTGGATCGACCCGTAGTCTTTATGAGGCAGGGAAGAGCTGACCACTTCGATGGCCAAGCGGGGCGGAACGCGCCCGGGCTCCCAGAGTCGCAGCGACTTGAGGTCGTCGAAATCAGCCGGCGCAGGCTCGAGCACGCACACGTCCGGATCAGCGCCTGTTCGCGGGTACTGCTCCAGCCAACGGATCGCCAAGTCGGCCGCGATGCGCGCCGAGCGCTCCGGGCCGATGCGCTGGCTCCAAGCCAGCAGCAGCCCATAGATGCGATACACGGCCATTTGATGAGCGGTGGCTTCGGGCACTTTCCCCTCCGGAAGGACCCATGCCTCCAGATCCGGCCGAACCGGGTACCTGAGCGAAACCACCGCCTGCGTTTGCATCGTGGGCGTCAGTATAGCTTGCATGGGCACAAAGGCCCTTTGCGATGTTCGGGCCACGCCGGTTTCCCGGTGAAACGGGCGTTTCGCGCTGGCTGCCGCTGGCGGGATGGCGGCCACGTGCGTCAGGCCTGCAAGCACGCTCGGCTTCCCCGAATCGTGCTGTCTAAGTTGTGCCCCGTCGGTGAGGGGCCTAGATCGAACCCATGAAGCGCATCGTCGTCAGCGGCGGCTCTGGGTATATCGGTAGCGCGCTCGTGAAACACCTGGTGGAGCGCGGCGACTCCGTGACGGTGCTCACGCGCGGCGCCGCGCGCGAAGGCAATCCGCGCAGCGTGACGTGGGACCCGTATCGAGTCGGTGCTTGGGCGAAAGCGCTGGACGGCGTCGACGCCGTGGTTCATCTCGCCGGCGAACGCGCCGTCGGTTCCCGTTACACCGAAGCCGTCAAACGCCGCATCTACGACAGCCGCATCGTCACGACGACCAACGTCGTCACGGCGCTCGCGCAAGCCGCCGCAAAACCCCGCGTCTTCGTGTCCGCTTCCGCCGTCGGCTACTACGGCAATCGCCCTTCAACCGAGCGCGTCGACGAAACCGCGCCCCCCGGCAAAGACTTTTTGGCTCGACTCTGCGTCGACTGGGAAGCCGCCTCCGAAAAAGCGCGCCCCCTCGGCATCCGCGTCGTCAATCCTCGCATCGGCGTCGTCTTCGGCCCCGGCGACGGCCCCCTCAAAGTCATGGCCCTGCCCTTCAAGCTCTTCGTCGGCGGCAAAATCGGCACCGGCCAGCAGGGCATCTCCTGGATCTACCTGGACGACGCCGTGCGCGCGCTCACGCTGTGCATCGACGACGAAACGATGCCACCCAAAGTGAACATCTGCTCGCCGAATCCGGCCAGCAACGAAGAAGTGTCGGCCGCGATCGCCAAGGCTCTCCATCGCCCGAGCTGGCTAACGGCTCCGGCATTCGGAATGAAGATGCTCTTCGGCGAGGGTGCGGAGACGATTCTGACGGGGCAGTTCGTGGTGCCGGGAGTGTTGGAGCGGATGGCGAGGCCTTCTGAAATCTTTAAGCGCGAGTCGCTCAATGCGGCCGTGAGAGAATCCTTGGGTCACCTCGAGCGGTAGGTCGCCCCAACGATGCTGTCCGCTGGGCGTGCATTCGGACACAGGACAGCCTTGTCCGCCGCCGAGCATGCCCGGTGCTCCACGCTGTGGAAGTCGTGCCGCTAGAAGCGCGCGCTAAATCGTGGTCCGTCGACACTGTCACCCGGGCACAGAAAGTGCTTGGTCGCCGCGCGACGGGTGGCACGCGTGCGTGTCGTCAGGCACCAAACCGAGGAAACGGCAGTGAAAATTAACCACACGAGTCTGGGATTCATTTCAATGACGCTCATCGCGAGCGTCGGGTGTAGCGCTGGAGTTGGCGCAGAGAGCACGGATAGGCAAGGGGAGCCGGCGAGCGGCGCCGACTCTCATGGTCCGGCGCAGGGCGAAACCGAGACGTCACTTCGCGTGCACGTTGCACCAACGGTCTCGGCGGCCAGCGCCGCGGCTTCGCTTCCCGCAGGTCACGAGTCTGAGGAGTTCGGCGAACAGTCCGCGGCGCTCAACAGCGGTCACGGAATCGCTTACAACGGCGGTCACGTGATGAGCGGTGTCGTTCACGCCTACTTCATTTGGTACGGAAACTGGGCAAATAACCCGACGGTTAGTCTGTTGAGCGAGCTGGTACCAAACCTCTCCTACTCACCGTACTACAACATCAACACCCTCTACGACGACAACTTCGGCGGGCGGGTGAGCGGCGCCCTGACATTGGCCGGAGCTACCAGCGACGCCTACTCGTTGGGTTCCAACCTCTCACTCGCCAACATAACCACCATCGTTTCGTCCGCGATTAGCACGAACAAGTTGCCCAAGGACACTAACGGCGTCTATTTCGTGCTCACATCAGCAGACGTCCAACAGTCGAATGCAGCTGACTCTGCGTTTTGCGGCACCAACGCCAAAGGCTACTGCGGATGGCACACTTCGACCACGATCTCGGGTAGCGACATCAAATTCGCGTTCGTTGGCAACGGCGTCGCGTGTCCCGCGGTTTGCTCGACCCCGAGCCCGTCCCCCAACGGAAATCCGGGAGGCGATGAAATGGCGAACGTTCTCGCGCACGAATTGGAGGAAGCCGTAACAGACCCAGACTTGAACGCCTGGACCGACCCTGGAGTCAACGAAAATGCCGACAAATGCGCATGGAGTTTTGGAGCGACCTATACGACCAGCAACGGCGCCCAGGCCAACATGAAGCTCGGAACGCGCGACTACAGGATTCAGAAGAACTGGCTCAACACCGGGGCGGGGTCCTGCGGACTCACCTACGGCGCGGAGCTGACATGGGGCCCATGGCAGTCGTTGGGTGAGGCATCCACGCTGCCCGTCGGCGCCGCGGGATTCGGCGGCGCGATGCATCTATTCGCAGTCGAGAGCGGTGGAGTGATTGGGCACAACGGTACGGTCGATGGCAGTCCTTGGTCGGCTTGGACCCATGAGCTGAACGGCACTACGAATGTAGCCATCGGTGCGGCGGCATTTGCGGGCAATTTACACTTGTTCGCGAAGGGAGGCGCCGATGGTCGCGTGTATCATCGTTGGGCGGCCCAAGGACAAGCCTTCAACGCTTGGAGTAGTGAAATCAGCGGTACCACCAACGTGCCCCTGACTGCGGCTAGCCTCGGCAATTTCCTTCACCTCTTTCGGGTAGACACCAACAACAACTTGATGCATTGCTCCGCCGCTACGGGGCAAGCATTCGGCCCTTGGGAGCAGCTCGACGGCACCACCAATGCGGCGGTGGCCGCCACAACCTTGGGCACGCGCCTACACGTCTTCGCGAAAGGTATTGGTGATAGCCACGTGTACCATCGCTCGGCGCAAGACGGGCAACCCTTCGGCGCGTGGGAAGACCTAGGAGGAGCCACGAATGCTGCGCCAGCAACCGCGACGGTGCAGCCCGGTCCCGCCGGCGGAGCCGATAGAATTCTAATGGTGACGGCTGGGACGGATAATCACATGTACTATCGCCTTGCTCAGGACGGCTTTGGGTTCGGTAACTGGCTCCAAGTTCCGGGTGGACCTGTCGCGTCAGTCAGCGCCGCGCGCTTGGGAGCGAACACCTACGTGTTTGCCACCGGTACCGATGGGCAGGTGCGAGTCAGCCAGACGCACCTGTGACGGTCACGGTCTCTTCGTTTGCGCGCACCCCGCGCCAACGAAGAGACCTGTTTCGGCGTGGAACTGATTCCAAGCAGTGAACGCGGCTTTGCCGAAGGGGCGACCCGTCGATAACGAAGGACGCGTCAGGTCAACGCCGCGTCACTGCAGCTGATATTTTCGCATTAGGTAGTCCACGAGACGCTCGAGGTCGGCATCGCGTGTGGTGCCCTTCAACGAGATGATTTCCGCGATGTCACCCCGCAACGGCGTGCTGGCATCTCCGCCGATGAACATCGGTTGCCCGGTGGCGCTCGCATCGAAGTTGGCTGCGAGCGCGGTGCCTCCCTCTACCGCGTGGTTGACATGCAAGGTGACATCCGATCCCGATCGCCGCGCGACATAGACTCGAAAGGGACCCTCGTTGAGGCCGTCATGGTAGCTCACCGCAAAGGCGCCCCCGAGGGCGAGCTGAATGCCAAATCGAGTTGCAGCGTTGACGTTTGAGAAGAACGATGGGTAGTTGGCTAGGAGCAACACCCCTGGGAACCCCGAGGCGGAGCTCTGCTTGCCTAGAATGACCCCGAATCCCGAGTAGTGGGGCTGATCGGGGTTTTGGTCGTTGCTCCAGCGCATGACGAGCACATAAGTAAAGTCCTCTGTCCCGAACCGCAGGGACTGCGAGTCGGCGACCATCAGCGCCGACGGATCGAGCACGCCGCCTGCACCGAGCACAGGTACGAAGCGGAGCGCTGCGTGGCCGTTGATGGCCGCTTCCACGAACGTCGGGGACTGATAGGGAGGCCGCTCACTTGCGTCGTTTCCATTCGACGTTCGGTCAGCCCAACGCAACACGCGTTCGTTTGCATCGCGCGAGACCGCGTCGGCTGACGCTTCCAACCAGAGCGCCAGCTCACCAAATGCCGACGGGGGCAGCGGCTCCTCCCCGGTTGCGCCGCCGTCTCCCCGCCCGGCAGCTCCGGCACCACCCGGGGTGCCAGCCTGTCGTTCCCCACCGATACTTCCGGTGCCCCCAGCCGGAAGGTTGCTGCCTGCTTCACCGGCAGTTGCAATTCCGGAGTCGACATCGCTGGTCGTACCGCGCTCGCCGCCGATGGTGTCGGCGGCGCCCCCCGTACCGCTGGCGTCCGAGCTTCCACGATCCGCAACGCTCGGCTCAGCGAAGTCGCGACACGAGGCGTGCGTGATGGCCACCATGCAAACGAATAGGCTGATCCGCCCTACGGTTCTCCAGCTCATCGCCTGCTCGTATACCAGTCGGCCAGCTCCGTCTAGACGGGCGCTGGGACGTACACCGTGAATGCTTGCAGAGGTTTCCTCGGTCCGAGGGCTATGGCCCGAACGTTTGCCACCGGCGAGCTAAGTGCCGGGGCACCTCGAGCCCCGCGTGCATCAGTAGGTCGCAGCCTCCGACGGCCTTGTCACGAGGAACCAAATGCCCGTAGCGATCAGGCCCGCGCCGAGCGCGGTGCATCCAATGGCGATGTCATCGACGCGTTGGATTGAAGCGATTCGCTGGTTTTCGGCCTCACCCGCATCAACACCCGGCTCGCGTTTCCATGCGTCGAACCGGTCGCCGTTCCACGTTAGAAGTACTGCGCCTATGACACCGAGGGCCAATCCTCCGCCTGCGGTGGCGTAGCCGACGACCTTGCGTCGAGATTGAGCTCGGGCTTGCGCGGCTTGTCGTTCCGCGGTGGCCTGCAACACTATTTGAAAGGTGTTGAGTTCGCGAGGGCGGAGATAGATGGCTCGCTGTTGCGGGACGAAGCCGGTGCGTTCGACCCGGAGCTCGTGCGGTCCATATGGCAGTGGCGCACCAAGGAAGCGCTCACCATCCACTGAGATTGTCGCGTCGACGGGGACCGTTCGAGCGACGAGGGTCGCCGCAAAGCTAGGGGCTACGTTCGGCTTTCTGACTTGATTGCAAAGCGCCGTGCTCGAGCCGCTCGGTGGCGCGGAGACGTGTTGTGTTTCCGTTCGATATCCCGCGCGAGAGAAGCGAATCGTGAGGGGGCCTGCCGGCACCAGCAGAGGGCCGCGCAGGGGCGTGGTTCCTCGAGGAGAGCCGTTGATTTCTACACTGACTCCAGCAAGCTCGCAGATCACCTTCAATTGAGCCGTCGCGGAAATCGCCTGAGGTGACGGTGCACCCTGAGGCTTCGAAGGTAGCCTCAGCTCGACGACACCCCCTGGAACTATCCGAGCCTCTTGCGAATCCGGAAAACCCTCACCTCGGCTGCTCAGGAGTCGGTGCTCACCCGCCGCGAGCTGCAATGGCTCGCTGAGCCGTTGCGGCTCGATCTCGAGACCGTCTATCCAGACGCGTGTCGTGTCGCTCAACCCGACTATACGAAGCTCCCCGAGTCGCGCCCGATTGCTGGCGATCAGCGAACGAACTTCGTCGCGTCGCGACTGGCTGAGGTGGACACCGCCCTCCGATAGGTAGCGCTCGAAGCTTCGAACGGCGTCGGCAGGGTGATTGAGCGCCGCGTGCGCCTGACCGATGTTGTACAGGACCGAGTAGTGTGGCTTTAGCGCGTAGGCGGCTTCGAATTCTTGCAGCGCGTCCCCGAATTCTCCTCGTTCGACGTGCGCCAGCCCTTCGGTGAAGTGGGCGCGTGCACCGACGCTATCGGGCGCGCTTTGGGCGTGGCTGACGACGGTGCCGAAGAGCACGGCAAGAAAGACTGTACGCCGCAGGCGGATGATCATTCGACGTAGGGATTGGTGGTGTCGAAGCGGTTTGGGTTGGCCGTTCGCCTTGGGGGCGAGCCAACGGGGTGAGTCGCGACGGAAGTGAGGTGATTCGAACCCGGCGACCGGGGCATCGACGTGGGGGGGACGTGGGGCCAGGCGCCCTTCTGGGGCAGTTCGACGCCACCCTGGCCGCCAAACGCGCTGGCATTCACGTATCCAGAAGGGGCGGGAGAGGGAGCCGCTTTAGTTAGAGACACGCCGCTCGTCGACGTAGGCGAAGCACCTCGCGCGTACCAACCCGTGGCGCCGGTGACTATGCCCACGAGAATGGCTACCAAGAGCGCGGACGGGGGCGGGCGTCGACTTGCCGTGGGGAGGCGAAACTGCTCTTCTTCCTCCACCGTGTCATGTGCTGTGGGTGCGTTCGTTCCTTGAACCGCGGCCCGCAACAGAGTTGCCATCTGTTCGGTGCTAGCCGGACGCGCCTGTGGAGACTTGCCAAGAGAGCGCTCGAGGGTCTCGACGAGGGGACGCGGCAACGGTGCTGCCAACTCAGACAGAGTTTGGGGCTCCGCATTCATGATCCGGTACATTACTTCTTGTACGGTGCTGCCAGTTACTGCCGCCCTGCCGGCGAGGCATTCGTACAAAATGGCTGCGAGTGCGTAGACGTCCGTTGCTGGGCCAACCGACGCACTGTCCGTGAGCTGTTCCGGCGCCATGTAGCGCAGCGTGCCGACGATCGCGTCCTCCGCCGTCGACGAGCTCGACTCCATTTTGGCCACGCCGAAATCGAGCACTTTGCACCAGTCTTCGCCGGTGCTGCGCTTGGTGATGAAGAGGTTTTCTGGCTTCAAGTCACGGTGCACGAGGCCGGCGGCGTGCACCTCCGAGAGACCGCGGCAGGCTTCGATGATCAGGGCCACGGCTCGGCGAGCCGGTAGCGAGCCTTCGCGATTGAGCAGGCTACGTAGGTCTTCGCCTTCGAGCAGCTCCATCACCAAGTAAGGGGTGCCGTCGTCGAGCTCGCCGCAGTCGACGACGCTGACGATGTGCTCGTTCTTGAGACGCGCGATGGCGCGCGCTTCGCGGCGGAAGCGCTGGGCGGTACGGCGATTGGCGTCGAGCTCGGGTCGCAGCAGCTTGACCGCGAATGATTTGCCGAGGCGAAGATGCTCCGCCTCGAAGACGTGGCTGCTACCGCCCGAGCCGATATGACGAGTCAGCCGGTAGCTACCGGCGATGACGGCGCCGATGCGTTGGATGGCCGAGCCGCCATGCCCGAGTTGATCGGCTTCCGCGTCATCGCGCGCGTCAGTCGCCAGCGCCATGACCGTTGCTCCGGCTCTGGTCGCTGCTGCCAATGCGGGCGCTCGGCTCGATGGTGTCGAGCAGCCGATAGACTCGTTGCCGCGAAATGCCGAGGGCCTCGGCGGCCGCCTTCACGTTTCCGCCGTTCGTCTCCAGCTCTTTTTTGAGCAGCGCAAGATCGTGCTCTCGGCGACCCTGAGGAGGCGAAGAGCTGCGTGGGGCGGTGCCGGCGTCTTCGTTGAGCGCCGAAAGCTCCGCCGGAAGGTGCTGGCGACGCAAGCTGGGCTCGTGTCCGTGAACGGCCAAGAGCCGGCGGGTCAGCAGCTCGAGCTCGCGGACGTTCTCTGGCCAGTCGTGCAGACACAGCGCTTCGATCAGCCGCGCCTCGACCGCGGGCGGTCGGCCGCCACACTGCTGCTTCAGAAATTGCGCGAACATGCGCGCTACGTCGGCCGGGCGCGCAGCTAGAGGAGGAATTCTCAGCTCGAGTCCATTCAGGCGCGCTGCCAAGTCTTGGCGCAGGCGTCCTGCCGCCACCAACTCGCGAAGTAGCCGCTGGCTCGCGCTGACGATTCGCACATCGACATTCACGCTCGTCGATTCGCCCAGGCTCATGACCTGCCCGTCTTCGAGCACGCGCAGCAGCTTGGCTTGCAACGCCGGCGTAAGATCTGGCATTTCGTCGAGAAATAGCGTGCCGCCGTGGGCGGCGCGGAAATAGCCAGGGCTGGCCCGCTCCGCACCGGTGAAGGCTCCGCGGCGGTAGCCAAAGAGCTCGGCTTCGGCCAATTGCTCGGGGAGCGCCGCGCAATTGACGGCCAAGAACGGGCCGCCGCGACCGCTGAGCTGGTGCGTCGCGCGCGCGAAACGCTCCTTGCCGGTGCCGGTCTCGCCGATCAGCAGCACCGGGAGCTTCGAGGCCGCCGCGCGTCGCAGCGGGACGAGCAGCTCTGCCAGCTCGGGGCCGCCGAACAAATCCGGTGCAAGCTCACCGAACTCGGCCGCTTCGGCGCTGCGCTGGCTGAAGACACCGACCCATTCACCCACGCGCAGCACACTGCCCGGCGATACCGGCGCGTGCTCGATGCGTCGTCCCCCGAGCCATGTGCCGTTGGTGCTGCCCAAGTCGCGCACTACATAGAGGGGGCCCTGCCGGTAGAGCTCGGCGTGGTGGCGTGAGACGCCAGTACCGTCGAGGCGTAGCTGCGCCGCTTCGTCGCGGCCGATACCCAGCCGTGCGCCCTGCAACGGGTCGAGGCGCGCTCGCGGCCACACCCAGTCCAGAACCAAACGACTGGTCGGGGCAGCGCCAGTTGGCTCCTCTCGTTCGGTCGTTTCCGAGACGCCCTCGCTCATCAGCAACCCCCAAGCTAGTAGCATGTACTGACGAACGTGGAACCCGGGTCCTCGGTCCTTGTGCGGCCATTGGGCCGACGAGGACTTGCCCACCCGGTCAACGCTCTTGCTATGGGGGGGCCTGCGCATGCCTCGGGCCACTCTCATCGTCGTGCCGACCTTCAACGAAGCGCACAACATTG
>JBEQSW010000106.1:0-17133 GCA_040348565.1 Myxococcales bacterium
GGCCCGGCATGCAAATTTGGGAAGCGTTCAAAGACGACGAAGCGCCGCGCAAGCGCAAGAGCGCCGGCAACGGCTCCGGCGGTCCCAGCAACATTGGCACCGAGTACGGCGAGAGCGAAAGCAGCAGCGTCGTAGAAGTGTCGTTCGAGCGCCGCTCGCCCACCCACCCATCCGCGGTGCTGCGGGTGCGCTACGACGACTACGATGGCCTCGAAGCGCGCGGCATCGATCTGTCGTCGCTCGGCTACGCTTACCGCGACGAGCCCGAGCCGGACCCGTTTCCGTACAGCCAAAGCCGCTTCGCGCCGCCGCCGCGCTAGTTTCTCGCGCCCTTGCCAGTCACCAGAGCCCCAACTGACTCAATGACTCGACACCGCGTGCAACGAGACGGTGCTGCCGGGGCGGCGAGTCAAAAAGCTGGTGGCGCGCTTCAGCCCGGGCACGGTCTGGATGGCGTTCAACGCGCCGCGGTACATGCGGTGGGTGAGGTGAGCGCGCGCCGAAGGAGCGACCAGCATGGCTTGGCGGGTGAGCTTGACGGTGGGGCGCCAGCGGGTCTTCGACACGTCATTGCCGGCGGAGAGGTGCACGCGCTCGAGGCCGTTGGCGATAGCGTATTTGATGGCCTCGGCCACGGTCGTGGTCATGACGCCGTACTGCGCGAATTCGGGCTCGTAGCCGGAAAAATACAGGTAGAGGGTGTTGCCGATGACGAACGCCACGCGGATCGCGGCAACGCGACCGTCGACCATGAGCTGGAAGATGCGCAAGCAACCGCGTTCGGCAAAACGCTCACAAACCGCGCGCAAGAATTGTTGCGACTCCGGAGTTGCAAAGACATTCGGGTGAGCGATGGTGTCGGTGCGCGCGGCGCGAGCGGCGTGCAGCTTGAGGAAGCAGTCGAGCGCCGGACCCACGTCTTCGGGCCGGGTGACGACGTCGAAGCGAAAGCTCAACCCCGCGCGTTTGAGAGAGTTGTAACACTTGCGCAGCGACTCTTTGATGTTGCGCGGTAACCCGCTCCGAAAGGCCTCCCACGAATCCGGCAGGGCCAGCTGAAACTCGCTGGTCTCCCCCGACCACTCGAAATCCGGAGACTCCGCCACAGGTCCGAGGTCCAGATCCGTGGGAACACCCAGCAGCTGGAGTGTGTCCCAGGAAGCGGTGTTTTGAAGCGCGTGCTCTACCAGCGCTCGATACCCCGGTACTTGCCATTCGGGCCGTGCGATCAATCCGCGCAGCTCGGTGATGTTCGGGTCCGCGCCAATGAATTGCAGCTGGCGCACGCAGATGGGCCCGACCGACGGGCGGCGACTGACCACCATCGGCGCGATGGCTACCAGCTGTCCTTCCACGGTGCGCACGGTGCGCAGCGAAAGCGAGTCGCGCACGCCCAGCTTTTCTCCGCGGAGGTGCTCCCACCAGGTTCGCGCCCAGTCGAAGCTGGCAAACGGCACCCCGGACGACGTTTCGAGCTTCCGCCATTCGCTTTCGAGAACGCTGAACGCTTCCGGAGAGACGTGCTCTTCGACCACCAACGCCGCGTCGGCTGGTGCTGGGGGGCGGTGAATCGACATCGCCCCGGCTCACTGCACGGCGCGTGCCTCCTGGCAGTCGCAAGATCTTGGCGACGACTCCGCGCAATTGGGGCATTTCATCCAGCCTGTGCCCCAACCTGCCGTGGCGCGCTTGCACTCGTGCGACAAGATGGTCAGCGATCGGCTTGTTGGGGCAAGAGCCCTTATTCCAAGCCAATCTCCGAGTCGCGGCACGGTCGAAATCGACAGCTGGGTTGGGGTTTCCGTGCAGCTTCGAAAGTTGAACACACGACTGCCTGGCGCCGTTCGTCGTCCTGCCAGCAAACCTCCATGAGCTAACCGGCTGTAGCTTTCACCCCCGCGCGGAGACGGGCGCTCATGACCGCGAGCAGCATGCCGAGCGCGTGGGAGAGCTGGGCCCGGTCTTCGCTGGCCATTTCTGGAACGTGGGCGAGGCGTGGCAGTGCATCGAACACCGCTCGCAACAACAGCTCGGGGCGACGCCTCCGCTCCGGCACGTTGCCGAGCGTGGCCCACAGGCGCTGGCTCGTGACATCGGAGAGTTGGGCCGTGTGGACCGCGCCCTCGATCCTTTCGAACGGCGCCAGATCGCGCGTGCGGTAGCTTTCACCCGGTACGACGCAAGCGGGCCCGTTGCAGAAGCGACACTTTGCTACCCCGCCTCGGCGCGGCGGGGCCAACCAAATCCTCTTGCAGCCGTCGCACGCGGTCGGAAGGTATTGATCCGAAGACATGCCACTGCATGGGTATCGCCGCGTCAGATTTCTGAGCGGGGCGAGCGGTTGCGTCGACGCTGGTCGCCTGGTCGAGGCCTCGCTGTGGCACAACGTCTCGTTCTACTCGGAGAATCAGCCGCCGATTGCCACGGCGGTGAGCGTTTGGTTCACATGGAAAGCATCGAATTGCTCGCCGTACGTACCGCAGCCGATGACCCCTCGGGCCGCCAGGTAGGCGGACACGGCGTCGAGTTGGCCGCGCCGCTCGAGCTCCAACCGACGCGTGACGCAGTCGAACGCCAAGA
This sequence comes from Myxococcales bacterium, assembly GCA_040348565.1. GTDB lineage: Bacteria > Myxococcota_A > Polyangia > Polyangiales > Polyangiaceae > PMG-095. The sequence continues at coordinate 2,581 of JBEQSW010000106.1, forward strand.
CGAGCTCCGGGGACTCGACCCGTTGCTCCGCCGCCGCCAGCCCCTCCGCGAGAGACACCATCGGGTCGAGCGGAGTGCCGAGCGACAAGATCAGCCCGGTCTCGATGGCGCACGCGAACGTGAGGCTGCCATCCGAATTGACGCTGCGGACTCCGCGCACGAAGTGCTCGTCGCCGAGGCTCAGCACCAAAGGATGTTCCCCGCACAACATGGGGGTCAGCTCCGAGGCGGGAACGCCCAGCAAGCGAGCGTACTCGGCCGCGGCCGGCTTGCCGTTGAGCTCCTGCACCAGCCGGTGCTCGGCGTCGGCCTCGGTGACGACGATTTGAGCTTCACCGGGGGCCACGTGCTGCACCTTGAAGGTGGCGAAGGGCAGCGACGTCTCGCACAGCACGAACACCCCGGCTCCGCTTCGGAAGCGCTCGCCGTCGAACACGAAGGTCGCGCAGTTGTTGAGATCATCCCCTGCGGAGCCACCCACGATGGGCACGTCGCCCAGAGATTCGTAGAGCGTTGCCGTGACCAGCTCTTCGGCGTTGGCCAGCCCATCCAGGAGCAGGAGGCCGAAACCCCGCTTCGACGGGCTATTGACGAGGGACGCCACCGCCCGATAGCCAACCTCGCTCACGAGCGCCGAATCGACCAGGGACGTGAGCGGGTAGGGGGTGACACGCAGCTCCGGGCTGGTCAGGCTAACGGCGGTGATGCCGCCCTTCACATAGCCGCTCGGCGCGATCTGCCCGGCGCTGGTGCAGCCGACCAACGGCGCGCTGATGGCCGCCGCCAAGGCCTGACCCAGGCGCTCGAGATCGTACTTGGGCGAGCAAAAGAAGATGACCACGCTGGCGCCCTCGACATCCAACTCTCGAACGAGCTCGTTCACGGCGTCGGACTCGACGACGGAGTCACTGTGGGCTCGACGGACGAGGAGGCGACGTTCCGAGGATGAGTGGCTCATCGCGGCCCGTGCTCCGCCTTCACCGACCCCAGCTCGACCAAACCCAGCACGCTGCGTAGCAAGTCCAGGTCGTGCAAATCACCCATCACGCGCGCCTCCGGTACCGGGCCCAATTTCACCAACGTGGGCGTAGCAAGGACCCTCGCCGTCAGACCCCCTTCCGGGTCTACGAGCACGTCTCGAATCTGCAAGTCGGCACGAACGCCCGGATAGCTGGCCAGCAGACCGCGCAGATTGCGTTCGGCCGCGACGGAGTTGGGGGAGTCCCCAGCAACGTAGAGGCATAGCCGAAGCACGGCCATGGACGCTCCTGGCTGTGCGGTCATGGGCTCTTGCCCGATACCGGTTCGGTCGCCTCTTCTGCGCCTCGCCGTTCCCGAAGCATCTGGTGCTCGCTGGCGTTGCGCTGCACTTCGCTTTGCCGGTCGAGACGAATGCGCGCCAGCGCGGCCTCCCCCAGCGCTTGCTCCGCCAGGGCGGCCTGGGCACGCGCCTTCACCGCTTCCAGTCGAAATTCGGCTTCGCGCTCGCGCAGGCTCGCCTCGCGCTCCGAGGTCTCGGTCTGGCGGCGCTGTTCGTTCTCTTTCAGCCAGCGCAGAGTACCCATCAACACCTCGCCACCCACCGAGTATACGTCGGGAAGCGCGATGCCCGTGCTCGACAAGATCAACTCCCGGACCTGATTCGAGTGCGCGGTGCCCCGGGACTTGATGATGGTGAGGGCCCGGTTTCGCTCCCCGCCGTGGCTCATGTAGGAGACGTGCATCCAAGTGTCGGCGATGGTCGAGATGCCGATTGGCGATTTCTCGGACAGGGGGGCCTGGTTGCCGAGCAGTGAGGTACACACGGTCGTCACGCCCAAGCTCTTCGCCAGGTCCAACAGCCCGACGGCGGCGCCCTCCGACAAGGCCTCTGTCCCGCTCTGGCCCAGGGCCGAAATCGGATCGATGACCAGGCTGGTGGCCGAGTGCTGTTCCAACAGCGAGCGGATTCGGCCGACGTGGGTCTCGGGGTTGGCGGCCCGGCTTCGGAAAGAGTGAATTTGCAGCACGCCCGAAGCCAGGTGGGGCTTCAAGTCTATGCCCACGGAGGCGACATTGCGCACGATTTGAGCGGGTGCTTCGTCGAAGCTCACGAGCAATGTGCGTTCGTTTCGCGCCGCGCAGGCGTTGGCGAACGCGGCCGCCATCGTCGTCTTGGCCGTCCCGGGCGCGCCGGTGATGAGCGTCGAGCTGCCGCGGAAATAGCCGCCGCCCAGCATGCCGTCGAGCGCCGATATGCCCGAAGAGGTCCGTTCGACCGACGCATCGTGGCGGAGCTCTAGGCGCGTTGCGCCGCCTAGATCGATGCCGCCCGTTCCGAGAGTAAACGGAACCTCGTCGGCGGAGTGGTTGCTGCCGCGATGTTTGGATACCTGCAACAGCCGGAATGCGGTGCCATGTTCTACCCGGTGCTGAAGCACGACGACGCAGTCGGCCAAAAATTGCAGAAAGTCATAGTCCCCCAGCGAGCCGCGATCGCGCGGGTCCGCCTTGGCGGTGATGATCGTCGTGACGCCAGCCCCCTGTGCCCATTCGCGAAGCCGAAACACCTCGCGCCGTACCAGCCGTGCATCGGGAAGGTGCCCCAGCATCACGTCGAGCCCGTCGAAGACCACGCGCCGCACGCCACGCGCTTTCACCCGCGCCGCCACGATCGCCAGCAGCCCAGCCAGATCGAAGTCACCACCTTGCACGACGGTGGCGCCCAGCTGCGCGTCGAGCACTTCGACGTCGGCGCCGTTCCGGTCCAGCCGCCAGTCGAAGGCGGCCGTATTGGCGGCGATTCTTTGCGGACTTTCCTCGAACGCCACGAACAGGCCCGGCTCGGCCTCGTGGCGCGCGCCGTGCGCCAGGGTCTGCGCCGAGAAGATGGTCTTACAGCTTCCCGCACCGCCGAAGACGACGGTAATGCAACCTTTTGGCAGCCCGCCGCCGGCGACCACGTCGAACCCGGGCACACCGGTGGCCGCGTAGAGCGCCGCGTCATGTCGCCGATCCGTGCTCATTTGAATGTCCTCCCAGTATTTCCGAAACGCGTCACATTCGCATGAATCCTGAAAGGCTGCTCCACAAAGACCAGCACGCGCGTTCTAGAATAGGTGCAGCATCCAAAGTGCCCTGTCGCTAAATGCGCCACCCCCCTCATTGGGCTTGTAGCAGCGGTTGAGCGAGCATAAGTTGAGGCGTTCACGCAAAGGGGCGCCGTTTGGGAGGCGTGCCGGGAGTTCGTGAGCTCCGGAGCGCTCGTGTACGAGGACTTGAGGCGTGAGAACGAGGCGCTGCGTGTCGAGCTCGAGCACGCGCGACAAACTCTTGCCGCCATCGCGGCCGGTCAAATCGACGCGGTCTCCAACGCCGAAACCGGCGCGCCGTTATTGCTGAAGGCGGCCCAAGACGAGCTGCGGGCCAATCGCCAGCTGCTGCGGGCCGTGTTCGACGGCATTGCGGACGGATTGCTGCTGCTCGATGACGAGGGCGCCATCGTCGACGCCAACCCCGCGTCTTGTGCGCTGTTCGGCCTCGCTAGAAATGACATGCTGGCCCAGCGCATCACCCAGCTCGAACCCGGGTCGGTCGAGCTCGCGGAAACGTGGCGGCGCATTACGGATGGGGGCAGCGTGGCGGGTCGACTGCAGCTATCGCGCCCCGAGCGCGGACGCCGACTGGTGGACTACAGCGCCACGCTCGGCATCCGTTCGAACCTGACGCTCCTGGCGCTGCGTGACGTGACGGAGCAGCGCGCGACTGAGGCTCGGTTTCAGGCGATGATCGAGAAGAGTAACGACGGCATCAGCCTGGTGGGGCGCGACGGCAGCGCCATCTACCAGAGCCCCGCCGTCGAACGCGTGTTCGGCTGGTCACTGGAGGAGGCCAGGACCATGGCCTGGCAAGACTTCGTGCCGGAGGACGAGCACAGCAAGCTCGCGAGCGTGCTGGAGCAGATTGTCGAGCGGCCGGGCGAGGCGCACGCCGTCGACTTTCGCCTGCGCCATCGCGACGGCGGCTTGCGTTGGGTGGAGTTGGTGGCGACGAACATGCTGGACGATCCGCTGGTCGAGGCCATCGTCACCAACTTTCGGGACGTCACGACGCGCAAGGCCATGGAACGCGAGAACGAGGGATTTTTCGAGCTGACTCCGGACCTATTGTGCATCGCTGGCTTGGACGGCCGGTTCAAGCGTGTGAACCCGGCCTGGTCGCAGGCGCTCGGCTGGACGGACGCGGAGCTGCTCAGTGCGCCCTGGTTGGAGTTCGTTCATCCCGATGATCGGGCGGCGACGGAGGACCTGGGGGCGCGACTGGCGCAGGGCATCGAGACCATTCGCTTCGAGAACCGCTACCGCTGCCGCGACGGCAGCTACCGTTGGCTCCAATGGTCGTCGAAGCCGGCTTTGGACGAGCCGCATGTTTACGCCGCCGCCCGCGACATCACCGAACAGCGAGATTCGGCCGAGCGCTACCGGCTGCTGTTCACCGAAAGCCCCTTCCCGCAGTTCGTCATGGATGGCGAGACGCGGCGCTTCGTCGACGTCAACGAAGCTTCCATCCGCCTCTACGGCTACTCGCGCGAGGAGTTCTTCGCCAAGCGCGTGGAAGACATCGCGGTGCCGGAGGAGCGTGAAGACGCCAAACGAGCGTTGGCGGAGACGCTGGCGATCGGCGCGGTGCGCCTGTCGGCTCGACATCATGCCACGAAGGCGGGAGCGCGCCTCGACGTGGACTCGACCAGCACGCGCATCGTGCTCGGCGGTCGCCCCACCATCCTCACCTACATTCGCGACATGACGGTCGAGCGGCGGCTCGAGGTTCAGCTGGCCCAGGCCCAGAAGCTCGAGTCGATCGGCAACCTGGCGGGCGGAGTTGCGCACGATTTCAACAACTTGATGTCGATCATCCTCAGCTACACGCTGCTCATGCTGCAGGAGCTGCCGCCGGATCATCAGTTTCGTCCAGATCTGGAAGAGATCAAGCGCGCGGGAGATCGGGCGGCGGACCTGACTCGACAGTTGCTGGCGTTCAGTCGCCAACAGATCCTAGAACCGCAGGTCGTCGACCTGGCGGCGGTCTTGGAGAGCATGGCGCGCATGCTCAAGCGGCTGCTGCGCGAGGACATCGAGCTCAACGTCGTCCTGCCGCCTCGAGTCGGCAGTGTGCACGCCGACCCCGGCCAGCTCGAACAGGTGATCATCAATCTGGCCGTCAACGCCAGAGACGCCATGCCCGGCGGCGGTCGGCTGACCATCGAAGCCAAGGACGTCGACCTTGACGGCCAATGGGCGTTGGACAATCAAGGCCTCCTGGAAGGGGCCTACGTGATGCTGGCCGTCTCGGACACCGGCCATGGCATGGACGAAGCCACGCGCGGCCGCATCTTCGAGCCCTTCTTCACCACCAAACCGAAGGGGCAGGGGACCGGGCTCGGTCTGTCCACTGTCTTCGGCATTGTGAAGCAAAGCGGCGGTCACATCTGGGTGTACAGCGAAGTCGGTCTGGGGACGACCTTCAAGATATTCCTCCCCCGTACCCAGCGAACCCGGGCGTTCACTCGACGCTTCGTGTCCAACCAGGGCGCCGCGCGCGCGACGGAGACCGTCTTGCTCGCTGAAGACGAGGACCAAGTACGCGCGGTGATCCGCGCCATCTTGACGCGCGCCGGCTACGTCGTCCTCGAAGCTTCGAATGGGGACGACGCTTTGCAGTTGGCAAAAAACGCCAGCGTGCCGATCCACTTGCTGCTGACCGACGTAGTGATGCCGGGGATGGGCGGCCGCGTGTTGGCCGAGCGAATGTCGAAGTTGCTGCCGAACCTCAAGGTGCTCTACATGTCCGGCTACACCGACGACGCCATCGTGCATCACGGCGTGTTGGAGGCGGGCATCGACTTCTATCAGAAGCCCGTTACCCCTCAGGCATTGCTGCGGCGCGTGCGCGACGTGCTTGAAGCTTCGACGTCGGCCGACTAGGACGATTTTGAAAGCTTCGGCAGCGGCTGCGCAGCCGGCGCAGCCGAGGCTCTCAAGCGTTGCTCACTGTGCAGCTCCAGCTGTTGCGGCGCACACAGCTCTCGGGCGGGCCGCCCGAACAGGTAGCCCTGCAGCAGCGGTACCCCAATCTCGATGAGCACGTCACGCTCGCCGGTCGTCTCGACGCCCTCACAAACCACCTGAATCCCGAGGTCGCGCAGGCAGACGCGGACCATGGTTTCGACCAACGCCCGCTTGCGGGGCGAGGTGTCGACGTGCCGTACCAAGCTCATGTCCAGCTTCACGATCTCGGGCTCGAGCACGTTGAAGCACGACAAACCCGCGTAACCCGCGCCCAAATCATCGACCGCGATACGGTAGCCGAACGCGCGCAGCTCCTTCAGCCGCTCGCGCAGGTCCGCGACTCCGTCCAGCGAGCGCCGCTCGGTGATTTCCAGTACGACGCGAGGGGCGTGCAACGTGAGCGGCGCCTCCGCCCGATACAGCTCGGGATCCATCAGGTCGCTGGCGTGGAGATTCACGAACAAGGTCGCTAGCGTCGCCTCGCGGTCCAGCTGCTGCGCGGCCAGCCGCCGGATCACGCGCCCCAACTCTTGAACGCGACCCAAGCGCTCCGCGGCGCCGAACAGCTCGTCGGGCTTCGAGAGGGCGACCGCGTCCGAACGCACCAGCGCCTCGTAGCCGAAAGCGCGACCGTCGCTGGGCTGCACGATAGGCTGGTAGGCGAGATACAGCTGGCTCAGCGAAAGCTCGAAGTTGCGCGCCGTCGCCCCGTCTTCCGCGCCCCAGCCCTCGCTTTCGCAAAGCTCCAAAGCGCGGCGCTTGACCTCGGACAAACGGTATTTGGCGGCGGCCGACGCGACCGTCTCGCTGAGCACGAGCGGCGTGACGGGTTTGACGAGGTAGCGAAAACTGTGATGCTCGACGGCGGCGATGGTCGAGCGCAGGCTCGGTCGCCCGGTGAGAATCACCACCGGCAGATCTGCGTCGATGCGATGCGCGTATTCGAGTAAATCGATCCCGCTCATACCCGGCATCACCAGATCCGTCACCACCACCGCGTAGCGATTGCCCGTGCGCAAGCGCTCGATGGCTTCCTCGGCGGTGAAGCAAGCATCGACCTCGAAGCCAGCGGCGGTGAGGATCCGCACGTGAGCGGCTTGCAGCCCGCGCTCGTCGTCAACGACCAAGACACGCTCACTCGTCGCCCCTGCTCGGTGCATGATGGCGATACGGCCCGCAGGTTTGGGATTTTAAGGCGCTACGCTCCCTCCCGCGGAAACCCGTACTCCTGTACGCTGCAAATCGAGCAAATGCCGGTGCTGATGTTGGGCTGGGCGTCGACCCCGGGCGCCCACTCCCAGACGTCGGGTTGGCCGGGACGAGCCGTGCGGCCGCACGCCGCACAGCGCACGATCAAGCCTCGCGCATCGGTAAATTCGCGAATCAGGCTGTCGGGGGCGGAGCTCGTGCGCGGGCTTTCGGCCACCAGGGAATGCACGACCACGAGCCCCTGACGACCGGGCCCCGGCGTCGCGCGTTGGTGAAACCTACGGTACTCGTACGGACCGGAGCATTCGTACGTGTGTGACCATTCGCGATCTCGCTCTAGCGCTCCGCGCAGACGCGCCCCAAAAAACTTTTGCAAGTCAGGTCCCTCGACCCAACGCTGGATGGGGCCCAGCGTAGGCCATCCGTCCGCCAACGCCGGAGCCCCGTTGCTTCGCGCAAAGACGCCCCAAGCCGCGTTCACGTACAAGAGCGAGAGGTCCGACGCGAGCACATAGGCGCTGCAGGGCTCCGCCTCGAGCGCCGCGACGACGTCCGGCCAGCGCGGATCCGTCAGGGCAAAGGTTTGCAGCATCGGCAACACAGGTTGAGCCATGGCGCACCTTCTCAGGCGGGCAAGTCCGCCGGTACCCTCACCCGGATCGGCTCGTCCAGCCGACGTGACTCCGCGTACTGGCGCAGCCGCTCGACCAACACCGCGCTCAGCTCGTGACCCTTGGGTAAGATCAGGGCACCTTCCCGTGTCTTCACGTCTTCGTCGAGCACCATGCGGGCTTTCAGCTCACGGGCTTTGAGCGCTCGGGGCGCCATCGCTTCGGCGTGAGCAGACCTGAGAGCGCTCAGGAATCGTTTTTCTTCCTCGTTGGCGGTGGTGGCGAGCGCGTCGAGCGCTTCGGGCAGCGTGGTACCTCGGCCGACCCGCTCCTCCAAGCGCTTCGCCAAACGCAGCAAGCGCGCGCCGCGCCGCACCCACTCGGGGCCCTGCTCGGGCTCGCTCGACTGTTGCGCGACAATCAACGCCACGTCTTCGAGCCGAGGGATGGCGACTAGAATTCTGTGCGCCGTCTCTGGGTGGGCCGCCAGCTGCTTCTTGTCCTCGACCGTGAGTGGCGTGAGACCCTTGCCGTGGTGGACCAGCTCTCGAGGCAGTGCAACCAGCCCCAGCGTGTGCAGCGCGGCCGCGACCTCGATCTGCCAGCCGCCTTCCAGACTTAGGCCGCGAACGACCTGGCTGACATAGTCCTTCACCACCGTAGCTCGCCTGAACAGCTCGGGATCGGACAGCGCCAGGACGTCACCGAGCGTCTTGACCACGGCGGACAGCGTGCGCTCCATGATGTCGCGCTCCGCGGTGACGAGCGCGTGCTGCTCGATCGCGGCTTCCACCGCCGACGCCAGCGTGTCGGGTGGGCAGGGCTTGCACAAGAAGCGAAAGATTTGCCCTTCGTTCACCGCTTTGATCGCCGACTTGATGTCGGAGTCACCGGTGAGCAGCAGGCGCGTCGACAGGGGTGACAGCTCCTTCACTCGGCTGAGAAAAGCCGCGCCATCCATCTTCGGCATGCGCATGTCCGACACCACGACGGCGAACGGCACGGCCGTCGTGCCCAAAACGTCGAGCGCGGCCTGGCCGCTCTCCGCGCTCGTGATCTCGAATACTGTGCGCAGGTTGCGCGTCAGTGCGGTGAGCACGTTGGGCTCGTCGTCCACGAATAGGACGCGTCGATTGTTGCTCTTGGTCATTGGTTTCCTTCAGCGACGTGTCACGAGCGCTCGAGCGCGTGGACTGACGAAGGCTCGAGCGGTAGGCGTATGAAGAAACAAGTGCCGACGCCCGGCGCACTTTCGAAACGAATGCTGCCCCCGTGCTTGTCGACGATGGTCGAGCGAGCCATGGCCAGGCCCTGTCCCGTGCCCTTTCCGACTTCTTTGGTGGTGAAAAAGGGCTCGTAGACGCGCGCCGCCACCTCGGCCGGAATACCCACCCCATCGTCCTTGACGCGAATCTCGACCTCTTGGCCGACTTTCTCGGTCATGACGACGATCTTTCCCTTGCCCGGTCTCTCACCCCGCTCGCCGATGGCGTGCGCGGCGTTCACGATGAGGTTGAGCAGCGCCTGGGCCAGCTCGTTGCGGTGACAGGGCACGGCTGGTAGCTCGTCATCGAACTCCGTCTCCACGTCGGCCACGTACTTCCACTCGTGGCGGGCCACGGTGATGGTCGTGTTGATCGCCTCGTGCAAATCGACGGGCTCTTTCTCGCCGGTGCTCGGGTGCGAGAACTCTTTCATGGCGCCGACGATGGCCGACACGCGGCTCAGCCCCTCCGCCGTCTCGGCCAGCGCGCGTGGTATTTCGTCCCGCAGCCAATCCATCTTCAGCCGTTGGAACGTTGCGCGGAGAGCGCTCACCCTCGCAGACGCGACCTCGTCGGCTTCCAGCGCGTCGGCAAAGCGGAGAATTTCCTCGAGCAGCTGCGCCACCTTTTCGAAGGCCGTGTTCAGGAACGTCGCATTGTCCGACACGTATTGAATGGGCGTGTTGATCTCGTGAGCAATGCCGGCGGCCAGCTGTCCAATCGCCTCCAGCTTGCTGTTTTCGAGCAGCTGCGACTGCGCCTGCCGGAGGTTTTCCAGCGCGCGGCCCAGGGTGTCGTGGCTTTCGCCGAGCTCGCGCGTCCGGCGCTTCACTACCCGCTCCAGGGTCAGGTTCTGCTCGATGACCGCAATCGCCGACGTCTTGTCGGCAAGCTGCCCCTGCATCCGGGCGATCAGCACCTTGATGGTCTTGTCGCGCGCGGCCAGCTCGGTCTGCAACTGCTCTAGGGTCGGCGCTCCTCGGCCCGGCTGCTCGGACGATGCAGCCTCACCCGATGAGCCCAGCCCCTGGGGGTCCTCGGCCATGCGTCTGTCCGGCCAAGACGGCCCTTGCCCGTGTTTCTTTAGCGTCGGGCGTCTCTATTCGAGAAATCGCTACGGAAAGGAACACCCCCGCCGCCGTTAACGGCAGGGTTACCTACGCCGTTCTTGGGTCCGGCATGAAAGTCCTGTTCGTCGACGACGAGCCTAGCGTGCTCAGCGCGATTCAACGAGCCTTGATGGTCGGGGGGTTGGAATGGGACGCGCGCTTCGTGGGCGGCGGGGAGGCGGCTCTGGCCGCCATCGCGGCCGAGCACTTCGACGTGGTGGTTTCCGACATGCGCATGCCGCGGGTGGACGGCGCGGCGGTGCTCAAGGCCGCGCGCGATCGAGATCCGGCCACCGTTCGCATCGTGCTTTCTGGCCAAGCCGACGAGGCGTCGGCGCTGGCCATGGTGCGCGTGGCGCACCAATTTCTGGCCAAGCCTTGCGACGCCAAAGTGCTTCGTCTCACCGTCGAGCGAACCGATGCGCTCAACCGCAGGCTGATCGAGCCCCAGCTGCGGGCGATCGTCGGCAGCGTCGACCGTTTGCCCTCCGCGCTCCACATCTTTCAGCAGCTTTCGGAGACGGTTTCGCGGGATGACGCCTCCGTCGACGAGGTGGCGGGCCTCGTGCGTCAAGACCCGGCAATGGCGAGCAAGTTGCTGCAGTTCGTCAACTCGGCCTTCTTCGCGCAGTCGCGGGAAATTTCCGATCTGAAGACTGCGGTCATGCGGCTGGGCTTGAAGACGATCAAGAACCTGGTGCTGGGCGTCGGCGTCTTCGACACGGTCAACCAGTGGAAGCTGCCGCCGCTCGTCTCGGTCGACGAGCTTCAGCGGCGCGGCTTCATGACCGCGCGCATTGCCAGCGCGCTCGCCGGAGCGACCAAGCTTGCCGACGCAGCCTACATGGCCGGCTTGGTCTGTGACGTGGGGGAGCTGGTTCTGGCCGCCACTCTGCCCGAGCAATTGCAGGAAGCCTGGCAGCGCGCGGCCGAGCGCGGCGAGCCCCGGAGCGCGCTCGAACGCGAATTGCTGGGCGCCACACACGCCGAAGTGGGCGCCTGCTTGCTTGGCTTGTGGGGGCTGCCGTTCGCCGTGGTTGAAGCTGTCGCGGGCCACCACATGCCCGACCCCAGCGCGCCCGCGAGCGCGGACTTGTCGAACCTGGTTTGGCTAGCCAGCGCCGTGGCGTGCGGCCACACCCCCGATCCCGAACGGATCACGCAAATGGGCGGACAGCCCTTGCTCGAGCGCGCCCTGCAGCTGCGCGCCGCCGCGCAGTAATTTGACCGCTATCGTCTAGCTCAGAAGCCACTCTTCAGCGCTTGTCGTGCAGCCACGGGGCGATAGCTTCGCTGAAGACTTACTCGGGAGCGGGCTTGCTGGGCTCGAGCGGCAAGCCGAAGCCGCTCACGGCCCCACGCCCTTCTGGTTCTCCGACGGAACCCCGAACAGGTAGTTGCAGACCGCCTGGTAGGAGGCCTGATCGCAATAGTCGGCGTGCCCGCCGCCTGCGTTCAGGCGATGCGAATTGCCGTAGGGCGGTTGCATTCCGGCCACATCGGTGGCCGCGCCCACGTACTTCATGGTTTGCATCGCGAACAAATGTTGCAAGTGCTGGTCGTCGCTGACGCCTGTCAACGCGTAGAAGCGATCGATCGGCGTCGCCGGCGTCTCCGACAGCCACTTGGCCACCACACCGCCACAGTTGCTCGCATTCAAGCTGGTGCACATGTTGTCGCGCGGCCCCGACAGCGACACCACGCGCGACACGCGCACCAGCATGGCCCAGCGCGCCACGTTGCTGGCGCCGTGAGACATGCCCGTCAAAATCACGTCCGACCAACGCACCGAGCCGTCGGCGTTCAGGTAGTAGCCCCAGTCTTCATCCGGGTACGCCTGATCCAAGTACTTCAAGGCCTTCTGCGTGCGTTGCGCCACCCCGTCCGCGGGGGTCATGTGGATGGTCGCAAAATCGCCGGCGTGCGTGTGCTCGATGCCGTCCCAGACTTCCTTGCGGGCGTCACCGTAGAAGTCGGCGTCATCGATCGTGATCGTGTAGTTCTGGAAGGCGGCGAGGGCCAAAACGTGGAACCCGCGCTGCGCGCAAAACTCGCCGTTGGGGCCCACGATGCCGGCTGTGGTGCCTTGGCCTTGAAAGGGCAAAACCAGCTTGCCCATCATCTTGGCGGCGCGGTTGTCGACGATCGCGATCTGGGTGTTGTCGTTGAACGTCACCGTCGCATCGGCGTCCTTGCTTCGGAACGTGTGCGAGTGCCGCGCTGCCGTTGCCGTCACGTTCACCGGCCGCGTCGCCGGCGTGTCCCCGCTCGCCGCGCCACCCGCGCCACCCGCGCCGGCGGTCGCCGAACCCGCCGCGCCACCATCACCCGAAGAGCCGCTCGCACCAGCCATCGTTCCGCCGGCCGCAACCCCGCCGGAAGCGCTTGCGCCGCCGTTGACCGTGGAGCCTCCGCCTTCGTTCGCTGCCATGCCCGCCGTTCCCGACGCCGACGTGCCAGCCGAATCCACCGCTCCGGCGGACGCGCCGCCACTTCCGCCCGTACCCTGGCCGGCCGCAGCCAAGGGCGCGCCACTGCTCGATCCACAGCCGGCCGCGCTGACGATGACACTCGCGGCCAGCAGCGCACTCGACCAGCAGGATGGGGGCGTTCGTCTCATCGGCTTTCGTCCGGGTCCCAGCTCGTCGAGCTAGGGGCTTTCCGACCAACTACGTGCAGCTCAATTCAATCAGCAATCGGCTCGGCATCGAGCACGATGTCGTCATCGTAGATGTAGGTGGCGGGGTGCCAAGTGTCGTCAGCAAGCCAAAATCAGCTAACACCGACGACAATAGGGGTCGAGATGCGAGCGCCTTGCCAAGCGCATGAAATTTCCGGCTACGGCCCGATCACTGGCCGCGTCCGGCACGAATACGATCACCCAGCCCCGGAGCGTCTTCCGATTGTTGGATCGCATTCCGCGCAGAAGTAGAAGGGACGCTTCGACGGGGCGTCGGGCGATTGCCACTTCGCGTACACCATCCGACCCGTTTCTTTGCAGCCGTCGCAGGCACCCAGCTTGTAGGGGGGACCGGCGTGCCATCGGTGACCGGCGCCGCAATTGTAGGTCCAGCTCGCGTCTTCATGACGGCATACCGACCGTACCGCGCGACCGCACCCATGCTCGGGGCATCCTTGTCCGTCGGTCGCCTCCGGAGGCTCGCCGTGAGTCGAGTGACCTCCGGGCAGCCTCCCGCAACTTTCACACGGCGCGCTGAGCCCGGAAGTCATTCGGCACGGCACCGCATCTGTCGGGGCGAGTCAACGTCGCCGACTTCTGTTCCAGCCTGCCGTGACGTCGACTCGGACGGCCACGATTCGCATTCGGCTCGCTCGCCCCTACGAAGCGTCGTCGCAGGGGTGCGAGTGCGAGCCGCCGTGGAGCGCAGCGGCAAAGTTAGACAGACATTCTGCCACGGCAGTCTCCGCGCGCTGTGGCAGATTGCGGCGCACGCATTCGGGCTTGGTCGAAAATTGAGGCAAATCGGAGACGCCTGCTTCGGCATAGCCGGTGCAGATGACGCTCGTGACGGTGGCACTGTGGCTGCCCTCCGCGGCCATGCCACGCCGAGCCTTCGCGCGTCGGCCGCCGTCGCGCGTGAATCCCTCGCCCATCCGAAAGCGTGGTTTCGCGCGGTTCTTGGTGACTTCCCAGCAATGTCCCTTCAACAGTTGCTTCGCGATCGGCGAGACGAAATTCTGGCGCGATTCGTTCAGGAGGTGGAGCGTAAAGATCTTCCGCCGCCCGGCTTGCCCAGCTCCGTGCTCGTCGACCACATCCCCGTGTTCTTGGAAGAGATCGCGCAGGAGCTGTCCGCCGGTTCCGAGGCTCGCATGAGCACGGACGCTGTCGACGTCACCACCACGGCGCGGCAACACGGCGAGCAGCGCTGGAACGTGGGCTACGACGTGGAGGCTGTCGTGCGCGAGTACGGGGTGCTGCGGCGTGTCATCTTGCAAACTGCAAGGGCGGCGGGAACGCCGTTGAGCACCGACGAGGTCGACACGCTGGCCAGCTACCTCAACGCCGGGGTAGGGGCGGCGATTGGCGAATACGTGCGATCACGCGAAGAGCAGCTGAAAGCTCGACAAGCCGATCTCGAGTTCCTGACGGAAGCGGGCGAGCTGCTTGGCTCGTCGCTAGACTACCGGTCGACCCTGACGCGGCTGACGCGCCTGCTCGTGCCCCGGCTCGCTGATTTCTGCATCGTACAGCTCGACGGTACGCCTGCCGACGAGGTGCCCATCCTGGACGTCGACGCGGAGAGAGCGGTGCTGATTCGCGACCTCCTCAAGACCTTTCCGCTCCAGG
>JBEQSW010000107.1:0-3158 GCA_040348565.1 Myxococcales bacterium
CTGGAGCACGTGCGTGACAAGCACGATGGCGTCGAGGTCGTGATGATGACGGCATTCGGCGACGTCGAGACCGCGGTCAAAGCGGTGCGGGCCGGCGCGTACCACTTTCTCACCAAGCCGTTTCGCTCCAACGACGAGGTCGTGCTCACCGTCACCAAAGCCGCCGAGCGCCGTCGCCTGGTGGACCGCGCCGCCGCCCTTGAAGAACGGCTGCTGCAGATCGAAAAATTCGGCGAGCTGATCGGCAACTCGCCGACCATGCAGGAGGTGTATCGACTCGCGGTCGGGGTCGCGCCCACCTCTTCCACCGTGCTCATCCTGGGCGAGTCCGGCACCGGCAAAGAGCTCACCGCGCGCGCCATCCATCAGCATTCGCCGCGCATGGCGCAGCCGTTCGTGGCCGTGAACTGCTCGGCAATTCCCGTCGATTTGGTGGAGAGCGAGCTGTTCGGGCACGTGCGGGGCGCCTTCACCGGCGCTACCGCCACGCGCGCCGGCCTGTTCGAGACAGCCGATCGCGGCACGCTCTTTCTAGACGAGGTCGGCGACTTACCACCGCTGGCCCAAGTCAAGCTGCTGCGCGCTCTGCAAGAGGGCGAGGTCAAGCGCGTCGGCTCGAACGAAACCAAGACCGTCGACGTGCGGGTGGTGGCGGCGACGAACGTCGACTTGACCAGCCGCATCACCGCCGGGAAATTTCGCGAAGATTTGTATTACCGTCTGAACGTGGTGCCCATCTCGCTGCCGGCGCTGCGCGAGCGGCGCGAGGACATTCCGCTGCTCGCCTTCCATTTCCTGAAGAAGTACGCGGCGCGCAGCAACAGCCAAGTCACCAAGATTTCGAACGAGGCCATGCGGCTTTTGCAGGCCCAACCCTGGAAGGGCAACGTGCGTGAGCTCGAGAACGCCATCGAGCACGCCATCGTCTTTTGCAAGGACGAGACCCTCCAGCCGGGCGACCTGCCGTTCGCGCGCGGGCGCAACGGCGGCTACCACGAGGCCGGAAATTCGCCCGTCTTGATGCTGGAAGGGCTGGATTTACCCTACCGGGACGCCAAAGATCAGGCGCTCACCGCCTTCGAGCACGCCTATTTCTCGGCACTTTTGCAACAAACGGGCGGCAACGTCTCGGAGGCGGCACGCAAGGCCGGCCTTGACCGATCGAATTTTAGACGCGCGGTGAAGCGTGCGGGGTTAAAAACCCGAGACGACGACTGAGCCGATGTCCTGTCTTGCGCGTTCCCAACGGCGCCCCTGGGTGAGGGCGCTCTTCTGCTTGTGCATCTCGGGCATTGCCCGTGCTCAGGTCCCCGCCGCCGCTCCCGAGCAGGCGGCTGCGGCGCCGAGCAAACCTACGCCCGCTACTAGCGAGCCAGCGTCCGGCGCCGCCGAGGCCGGCTTCGACCCGTTGCCGCGTCCGCTCGCCTCTACGGGCGCGAGCGGTTACTCGCTCGAGCGGTGCATCGCGCTCACGCTGCGCAACTACCCGCGCATTCACGAGGCGCGGGCGAGGCTGGGTTACCGCCGCGAGCAGCAGATTCAGTCCTGGTCTCAGCCGTACAGCGAGTTCAACGTCACCGGCGGCTTGGCGCTGGCGCCGGAAGTACGCGGCACGCCCGTGTACAGCCCCGACACCGACAAAGCGCTCAGCAACAACATGGGCATTGGCTGGAGCATCGGCCTCGATGGCGTGGTCCCGCTGTACACCTTCGGCAAGATCACCAACCTGTGGGACGCTTCGGCGGCGCAGGTCAAAGTCGCCGAGCAAGACGTCGCCAAAGAGAAGAACAACATCACGCTCGACGTGCGGCGGGCCTACTACGGCGTGCAGCTGGCGCGCGACGCCATCGCGCTCATGCGCGAGGCCGAAGCGCGCGTCGACAAGTACCTGGGTACCCTCGAAAAGAAGGTAAAATCGGGCGACGGCGACGAAGTGGCGCTGTACAAGCTGCGCATCAGCCGAGCTGATTTGACCGCCCGCCACAGCGAGGCGCGCCAAAAAGAAGCGGTCGCGTTGGCCAGCCTCAAGTTCTTGACCGGCGTCCAGGGCGACCTACCGTTGCCCGATCAGCCGCTCACGCGGGTGCGGCGCGCCTTGAGCCCCCTTGCCACCTACTTGAACGCCGCGCGGTTGCATCGGCCGGAAATCAATATGGCGCGAGCCGGCTTGTTGGCGCGCGAGGCGCAGGTCCGCCTCGAGCAAGCGCGCTACTATCCGGACATCGGGCTCGGCTTGAGCGCGCGCTGGGCCAAAGCGCCCGGCATCACCGATCAGACCAACCCCTTCGTGCGCGACACCATCAACGTGCTGTCGTACGGGGCGGCGCTGGTCCTCAAGTACAAGCTCGACTTCATGCCCACGTCGGCGCGCGTCGCGCAGGCCCAAGCCCAGCTCGAAGAGCTGCGCGCCACCGAACGCTACGCATTGGGAGGGGTCGCAGTCGAGGTGGAGACGGCGTACCGCGAGGCCGAAGACGCCGAGCGTCGCCTGGACGCCTATTCGGAAGCGGCCGGCTACGCGAAAAAATGGCTAATTTTGGTGCAGCAGGGCATCGACGTCGGCACCAACGACGAAGAAGACATCGTCGACCCCGCCAAAGAATGGGCGCTCAAGCGCTTTGCCGTCATGTCCGCCACGTTCGACTACAACGTCGCGCTCGGCAAATTGGCGCAAGCCACCGGCTGGGAAAATCCAGCTAGTCGCTGAAGGACGATTCACACCCTGGGGCTGCCAATCCGCAGCCTGAATCGCAGAAGCTTCCGTGGCGCCGCAAGGCCACCTCGTACGATCGAGATTTTTTCACAGGGAGGACGGGAGGACGAGAACGCGAGAACGCATTTTTGTTTTTGGATGACCAAAACCAAAAACATTTCCCTCGAGAGAAAGCTGGAGGGTCGGGCCCGCGACGCTACTGCAGACTCGCGGGCGGCAGCGCGTAACCCCAAATTCTCGCCTCTGTTTCGCCCTCCCGTCCTCCCGTCCTCCCTGTGAATCCGAAGGTTCTCGAGACGACGCGTCAGGACGGTAGCAGCCCGAAGCGGTCGCTAGTCTTGGCCTTCGGACGCCACGGTAGCTTCTGCAAGGGAGCTGCGGCGCGGCAGCCCAAGACTTGTTGAATCCTCGGCTGCAGCCCGAACCGCAGAAGGAAGAAAACCCT
>JBEQSW010000112.1:0-27216 GCA_040348565.1 Myxococcales bacterium
GGCGGTGCTCGACGCGCGGAAGAGCGCACCACCGACTCACGAGCAGCCGCTGTATCTCGTCCAAGACACGCACTTTGCGCCGGCCTACATGGAGCGCATCGCCAGCGATCTGGCCAAGCTCGTGAGCGACCTGCACGTGCTACCGAGTCTGACCGACAAGCCCGCGCTGCACGCCGTGGAGCAGCCGGCGTCGCGCGTCGGTGATTTGGTCGACATGCTGAAGCTGCCCGAAGATCAGCAAGTGTTCCAACCCCAACGGGTACTGATCCACCAGGTGCAGGACGCCTCCGGTACGCCGTGGGAGCCGGACGCCGCCGCCGACGTGCTGTTGCTCGGCGACAGCTTCACCAACATCTTCACCCTCGAGGGAATGGGTTGGGGCAGCGCCGCCGGCCTGGGGCCGCACTTGGCGTTGGCGCTCGGGCGCCCGCTCGACGTCATCGCGCAGAACGACTCCGGGGCGTTCGCGACTCGTCAGGCGCTGTCGCGCGAGCTTGCGGCGGGGCAAGATCGGCTCGCCGGAAAGCGCGTGGTCATCTGGGAATTTGCCTCGCGCGAGCTCTCGGTCGGCGACTGGAAGCCGCTAGATTTTCCGAAGCCCAAGCCCGCGGAGACGCCCTGAGCATGCCGACGGCGTTGGTCACCGGAGCGGCCGGCGTGATGGGCACCCGTTTGACGGCTCGGTTGCGGAAGGCAGGCTGGCAAGTTCGCGCTCTGGTCTTGCCCGGCGACCCGCTGCGTTCGCGGGTCGAAGCGCTGGGCTGCGAGGTGCGCGAGGGTGACGTGAGCAACGCCGCGACGCTCACGGGGATGTGCGATGGGGTCGACCTGGTCTATCACTTGGCGGCCGTCATCATCTCGCACGACGCCACGGTCTTTACGCGCGTGAACCGCGACGGCACGGCCCACCTGGTGGCGGAGGCACGCCGGGCCGGCGTACCGCACTTCGTTTACGTGTCGTCGGCCTCGGTCGTCTACCCACGCCGGACCCGCTACGCCGAGTCCAAGCTCGAGGCCGAGGGCATCGTGCAAGCTTCCGGCCTCGGCTACACCATCGTGCGGCCCACGCTGGTGTACGAGCAGGGCGGTGGGCAAGAGCTGATGATGTTCTTGGCGTACCTGCGGCGCTTCCCGCTGGTGCCGTTCATCGGCGCGGGCGGCGCGTTGAAGCGGCCGGTCTGGTCCGAAGACATCGTGGACGGCTTGGTGCGGCTGGCGGGCGCCCCCGTGGCCCTGGGCAAGACCTACAATTTCAGCGGCGCAGAGGCGGTCTCGATGCTCGAGCTGGCCAAGCTGTTGCTCCAATATCACGATCACCCGCGCCCGTTCCTGCACCTACCGGTGTGGCTGTGCCGTGCCTTGGCGGCGCTGTTGGCGCTGGTCATGAAGCGCCCACCGCTGACGTCGAGCGCGATCGCCGGGATCGTCAACGACGCCAATCTCGATCCCAGCCAGGCGATGACGGACCTCGGCTACGCGCCGCTCGGCGTGCGCGCCGGGTTTCGTCGTTGTTTTTCTTCAGCCGCCGAGTCGGCTGCGCTTTCATTGCGCGATAGTCAGCTCGCAAAAGGACAAGTCAGATGAGTCTCCGTCTACCTCTCAAGCAAATCGTTTACGTGGGCTGCGCGGCGCTGTTGGGTTGCTCGTCACTGGGCGAGCCTCCGAAGGGGGCCGACGAAACGGCTCCGGCCGAGGCGGTGGCGCTGATGCGCGAGGTGGGCGAAAAGGCCAATGGCCTCATCGTCTGGTCCAGCTCGCGCGTCGGCAACCACGATCTGTTCACGATGAAGACCGACGGCTCGGACGTGAAGCAGATCACCAAGGGTGACGAGGTCGACTGGTTCCCGCGCTTCTCGCCCAACGGCTCGCAGATTTTGTTTTGCCGCAGCAAGCAGGGTTGGGTCAGCGAGCGTGACGCCAACACCAGCGACAAGTGGGACATCTACACCATCAAGCCCGATGGCTCGGAGCCGAAGAAGGTGGTCGAGAGCGCCAGCTGGGGCAGCTGGATCTCGGACGACGAGATTCTGTACGTCCGCGGCACCAAGGTATTCAAGAGCAAGCTCGGCGGCGAAGAAACGCAGTTGATGGACAGCGAAGGCGTCTCCGATCTGGGTGGAGCGCTGTTGCAGCAGCCGGAGCTGTCCAGCGACGGCAAGTACATCGCCATCACGCTGCGCGGCTCGAAGCGTGAAACCGGCATTTGGAACATCGCCAAGAAGACTTGGACCCAAACCGGGCTCGGCTGCCAGGTGAACTGGACGCCGGACCACACCGCCATTTACTGGGTTCATCCGACGGGCAACGGCGGCAGCCGCGTGCTGAAGATGCCGATTGAAAACGGTACGCCGCCCAAGGACGTCGACGAAGACAAGCTCGAGCTGATGGACATGCCCGGGCGCCGCTCGCACGAGTACTTTCCGCAGCTGTCGCGCGACGGCAAATGGATGGTCTGGGGCATCACCCAGCGCGGCCACGACCACGACACCGCCGACTACGAAATCTACCTGTGGGAGGTGGGTACGCCACGCGAGAAAGCGGCGCGCTTGACCTTCAACTCGGCCAACGACCGCTGGCCCGACGTGTTCATTCCCGGGGCCAGCGCACCGTGAGCGAAGCGCGCCTGGCCGTGCTGGGTGCGGGCGGCTTCATCGGCTCGCATTTGGTGCCGGCCCTGCTCGAGCGCTTCGACTGTCGAATCGACGCCGTCGACGTCGACTTGACGAAGCTGGAGTGCCTCGACCCGCGCGTCCAGCGCATCGAAGCGCGGGTAGAAGAAGCGGGGCTAGTGGAGGCCGTGACCGAACGCTGCCAGGTGGTGGTGTCGCTCACGGCCCTGTGCAACCCCGCCCAGTATTCCACCATCCCGCTCGAGGTCATCGACGCCAGCTTCACCCACCTGTTGCCGCTGGTGAAGCGCTGCGCGGAGCGCGGGGTGCGGCTCGTGCATTTCTCGACCGCCGAGGTGTACGGCAGGACGGCGTTGGATCAGCACGGCCAACCCACCGAGCGCATGCACGAAGACGACTCGTGCTTCATGCTCGGGCCGGTGGGGCGCGAGCGCTGGACCTACGCTTGCGCCAAGCAGCTGCTCGAGCGAGTGATTTGGGCCCATGGCCAGCACGGGGCGCTGCCTTTCACCATCATTCGGCCGTTCAATACCATCGGCCCGCGCATGGACTTTCTGCCGGGCATCGACGGCGAAGGCACCCCGCGGGTGCTGGCTTGTTTCATGAACGCGCTGTTGCGCGGCGAGCCGTTGCCGCTGGTCGGCGGCGGCAGCCAGCGGCGCGCGTTCATGGACGTGAGCGACATGACCGAGGCGGTGTGCCGCGTGCTGGAGCGGCCGAAGCAAAGCCTGGGACAGATCTTCAACCTGGGAAATCCCGGCAACGACGTCAGCATCGCCGAGCTGGGCCGGCTGTTGGCGGACTCGTTCGGGCAGCTCTTTCCGGAGCGACCGGCGGCGCAGTTTCGCAGCGTTTCGGCCGAAGAGTTTTACGGCCCTGGCTACGACGACACGCAGGAGCGCATTCCCGACGTGCACAAGGCGCAGCAGCTGCTCGGCTGGAAGCCGCAAAAGTCGCTGGCTTTGGCCCTGCCGGCCATCGTGCGTGACTACAGCGAGCGCTACGGCGCGCGCGTCGCCGCGGCGGAGGCAGCCGAAGCCAGCGCTGCTTTCAAGCTGGCGAGCTCCGCATGAAGCTGGGCGTCGTCATTCCCGCCTACAACGCCGCCCGTCACATCGACTCGTTGCTGGAGCGGGTGGCGGGCTTGGTGTCTTCGGGGCTGTCCCATGTCGTGGTGGTCGACGACGGCAGCAAAGACGACACGGCCGCGCGCGTGCTCCGGCGCGCGCCTTCCGACTTCAACTTGCGTTTGCTGCGGCGCCCCCAAAATGGCGGCTACGGGGCGGCCATGAAAGACGGCCTGCGCGCCGCCAAGGCCTCGGCGCCCGATTTCGTCGCTTGTATTCATGCCGACGGGCAGTACGCGCCCGAGGCGTTGCCAGAGCTGCTCCGTCAACAGTCGCAGCGCGGGCTCGACCTGCTGCAGGGCTCGCGCATCGCGTCCGGCACTGCGCTCGAGGGCGGAATGCCGCTCTACAAATACGTCGGCAACGCCCTGTTGAATCGCATCGAAAATCGGACGCTGGCGCTCGGGCTGACCGACTACCACAGCGGCTACCTGCTCTACGGGCGGCGGGCGCTCGAGCTGCCGTTCGAAAGCTTGTCCAACAGCTTCGACTTCGATTTGGAGGTGCTCGCTTCGGCGCGCGCGCGCGGGCTCTCGGTCGGAGAAGCTCCCGTGCCGACGCACTACGGCGACGAGATTTCGTACTTGAACCCGCTGACTTACGGACTGCGCGTGCTGCGCGTGATGTGGAATTACCGGAGAGGTCGTTATGATGCCGCGTGAATGGGAGCTTCGAAGCTGGGGGCGGCTGGCCTTGGCGGGCGCTTTGGCGCTTGCTGCGTGCCACGCCGGCTCGGCCAAATTTCCTTGGGGCGACGCCGCCGCGGGTGCCCGCAGCGACAACGCCAACGTGCACACGCTGAACGAAGGCTACGCGCGGACTCGCTCACAAGTCTGGGTGCGTGAGGTCGCTCGCCCGACGCGCGCCGCTTTGGACTACGCGGCGTATCACGCCAACTTCATGATCGCCGATCCGGAGCCGGAAGCGCCGCTGCCGGCCGGTGGCACCCCCGACACGTCTCATCCGTTCGCGGGTCAGCTGGACGCCGACAGCTTGACCGGCGACGTGACCAAGACGGGGCTCTCCGAAGCCGAACGGCAACAGGCGCTGGCGTTCGCCCCGCTTTCGGAGTTCTTGCAGGCGCACAAGGTCGCCGGCGCCGCCGAGCTAGCCGAAGTGGGCTCGGCCGTGCGCTCCGAGCGCTGGGGCTTACAGCTGCCGCCCGGCACCACCGGTCAGCAGTTGAGTGAGCTCTTCGTGCATCAAGGCGCTGCCGGCAGTCCCGAGCTTTGGGCCAAAGTGGAGTTTCAGCCGTGGTTCAAGCCGTTCGCGGGCTCGGCCGATCAAGACGGGGACGGCTTTCCCGAGCTGTACGGGCGCGTCGCGGCCAAGGCCGTCAATCCGGCGCTCGTGGCCACCATTCAAAAGGACTACGTCGAGCCGCTGCTGTCGCCCAGTGAAGTGAAGGCTTGGGCCAACCAGCTGTCATCGTACTGGTACCCGTCGTTCAACACCGATCTGATGCCGGTCGGCCCGAGCTGGCCCGACGCGCAGACCGAAGCCGACATCAAGCAAGAGCTGGGCGGCCGCACGTTCACGGCGCCGACCATCGTGCTGCGCGGTAAGCCGCAGGGTAAACCGACCTACAACGTCTTGCTCGTGCACGGTGAAGGCGACGCGCCGGCGGCGGCCGCGCCCAGCCGTCCGGCGCTGAAGCTAGCCAAGACTCGCCCTTCGCCGAACCCGGCGCTCGCGCTCGAGACGGTGCAGCACGAGCTGGCCGCCGAGGGCAGCTGGACCAAATGGCAAAAGAAGCTCGCCCCTATCCACGAAGCCCTCAAAAAGCGGCTGAAAGCCATGCCGCCCAAGGTGAAGGCGCTGGCCGGGCAAGACGGCTTTTTGTTCTACCGCAACGACCTGGAATACGTCTCGGGTGGTGATCTCGAGCAACAGAAGAAGGGCAAGAACCCGCTTCCGGTGATCATCGAGTTCAAGAAGCTGCTCGACGAGCAGGGCGTCGATTTTCTGTTCGTGCCGGTGCCGACCAAGCTCGAGGTGTATCCGGAAAAGCTCGATTCGGACTTCAAGTCGCTGTCGGGCCAGGTAGCCAACCCCGCGTTTCGCAAGCTCATCGAAAGCTTGAGCAAGCAAGGCGTCGAGGTCGTGGATCTGTTGCCGGCGTTTCTACGCGCCAAGTCCGAGAGCGCTCCCGAGCCGTTCTTGTTCCAACACCAAGACACGCACTGGACCGATCGCGGATTGCGCTTGGCCGCCGACCTGCTGGCGACGCGGGTGAAGAAGTATCCGTGGTACGCCGAGCTAGCCAAGCAAAAGCGCTCCTACGACCTGAAGGAGACCAGCTTCACTCGCTTCGGAGATCTGCAGTCACGCCTGCCCGAGGCCGAGCAGAAGAAATACGCGCCCGAAACGCTGGTCGCCCACCAAGTCATGGCCGGCGGCAAGCCCTACGACGACGATCCGGATAGCCCGGTCGTGCTGTTGGGCGATAGCTTCACCGGTGTTTACGAGCTGACCGACGCCGAGCACGCCGGCGTCTCGGCGCACATTGCTCGCGGCATCTCGTACCCGCTCGACCTGGTGATGAGCTACGGCGGTGGCCCCAACGTGCGGCAAAAGCTGCTGCGGCGCGGGGTGGAAGCGCTGGGCACGAAGAAGCTGGTGATCTGGATGATGACCGCGCGCGATCTGTACAACTACTGGGAAGATTGGGAGCCCGTGAAGAAGCCATGAAGCGCCGCGCGCTGCTGCTGCTGCTCGCAGGCAGCGCCTGTCACGGCGGGCGGCGGCGTGAGCTTTCGTTCGCTCACTCGCTGGTGGGCATGGCTCGCAGCCTGGGCTTTGCCGACGAGGCCCAGGCGAAGTCGAGCGTAGCGGAGCTGGAACGGCTACTCGACGAGGCGGAGCGCGAAGTGGCTCGAGCCCCCGAGCGTTCGCGGGCCGGCGTTTTGAGCGACCTGATGTTCGGCCGCTGGGGCTTCGTGCGCGAGGTCACCGACACGAATCTCGGCTTCGTCTTTTTGCCCAGCGTGCTTTCGCGCCGACGCGGCAGCTGCGTGGGCCTCGGAACGCTGTTCTTGGCGTTGGCGGAGGGGCTCGGTTGGAAAGCGTCCGGCATCATCCGGCCGGGTCATTTCTACGTGCGGTCGGACGAGCCACGCGCTGCGCGCAACGTCGAGCTGCTGCGCGCAGGCGAGGCCATGCCCGACGCCTGGTACCTCGAGCGCTTTCCGGTGCCGGGCGGCTCCGCCGCCGAGTACGGGCGACCGCTGAGCCCGGGCGAGGTACTGGGCGTCGTCGAGTACAACGTCGGCAACGAGCGGCGGCGCCAACTGCGCTTGGCCGAGGCGCGCACGGCTTTCCAGCGCGCGGTTCACGCTTTTCCTGGCTTGGCGGAGGCGCACGCCAGCCTCGGCGCCGTCGAGCAGCTGCTTGGCAACCTGGCGGGCGCGGCCGAGAGCTATCGGCGCGCGCGTGACGCCAACCCGCACCTGCCGGGGGTCGAGCAGAACTTGGCGCTATTGGCGGCCGAGCACGCGAGCGACGCTACGGCGCCGCCGGACAGCCCACGCGCGCCGAATTACTGACCGCGACGTCGTCGATCCAAGCCTTGTATGCGGTGCTGTTCGACTTTTCGGCGACCAGCTCGCCGACGCTGATCGATTCGAACGTGGGCGGTGCTTGCCAGACGCCGTTGCCGGTGAGGCAGCCGTCGCCGTTCATGTCGACGCTGCGCAGCAAGGTGCCGTCCATCCAGAAATCCATCTGGTTTTTGGCGCTGTCGAAGCGCCATTCCCAACACATCCAAGTCTTGTCGGGCACCTTCTTTTCGGGCTTGGGTCGAGCCCAACAATCGGTAGCCGAAGACCCGGCGTAGTAGTTGAGCATGATGGAATCATGCTGCTCACCCACGTTGTAGTTGGGGCCGCCGTTGCCGCCGTTGCCGCGCGCTAAATCGGTGTGGCCGTCGGGCACGCCCTCGAAGTAGACCATCATTCGGCCCCAAAGCTGCTTTTGGGGCAGGGGAAACAGCGGCGCGCCGTGGTTTTCGATCAAGCCGCCGGCTTGGCCGGTGGGCACCGAAATCAGCAGCGCTTGGCTGCCGTGGCTGAAGTGCGTTTTGTCGACGCTGACCGTGCCGCCGCTCTCCTTCTTGTTCCAGCCGGTGAACGCGCCGTTTTCGAAGTCGAGGCAGAGCTGGGCGTGGGCGGGGCAAAGGCTGCTGGCGGCGCCTCCAGCGCCGGCTCCCGCCGTCCCTGACGTGCCACCGGCGGCGCTGCCAGCTTGGCTGCTGCCGCCCGCTTGGTTGCTGCCACCCGCTTGGCTGCCACCCGCTTGGCCGCTGCCGCCCGAACCGCTGCCAGACGTGGCGTTGCCGCCGATCGGGTTGCCCGCGCTGCCGCTTGCGCCGGCGGTGTTAACGCTGCCGCCGCCGGTCTGGTTGTTGGAACCGGCGCTGCCGGGGGTTCCTGCCTGCGTGCCGGCCGCACCCGCGGTCGGGCTCGGGTCCGGGGAGGGAGTGTCGGTGGAAGAGCACGCGCCCACCACGCCCGCGAAGGCGCCGAGCAGTGCGAAGCGTCGAAACGACGAGCCGTTGGTTTGCATGCTCAACCGATGCCCGAGAGCGGGCCCGACCCGACGTCGCGATTGCCGAAGGTATCGACTTCGAGACCCATCAACCTGGCGATGGATACTAGCAGCTTGGCGTGCGGCTGCCCGTCGAAGCTCAACCAGCGGCCCGGCTTGAGCGCGCCGGCGGCGCCACCCGCCATGATGAAGGGCGCCCGCTCCATGCGATGTGCGGTGCTGCCCAGCTCACGCCCCAATACGACGAGCGTGTTGTCGAGCAGCGTGCCGTTGCCTTCTTTCACGCTGTCGAGCTGCTGCAGCAAGTAAAGCAGCTGCTTTGCGTACCAATTGTCGATGGCGGTAAGCTCGGTGCGCCGGTCGGTGCCGTCGTGCGAGTAGTTGTGGTGGTCGCCCAGGCCAATCCAGGTGTGCTTGATGTGGCTGAAAGCGTAGCTCCACTGAATGCTCATGACGCGCGTGACGTCGCACGACAGCGCCGCGACGGCGATGTCGGACATGTCTTTCAGCTTGCTGTCGTAGCCCGCCCCGGTTGGAGCTTTCGGCACCGCGCAGCTCAGCATGCCGGAGCTACTGCCGCCGCTGGTGGCGCCGACGCGGCGTTCGAGCGCGCTCAGCGCCTCGAGGTGAGCGTCGACCTTCGAGTAGTCTTCGGTGCCGATGCGCGTGCGCAACCGCTTGAGATCGGCCGCGACCAAGTCGATGACCGACTTTTCACGCGCCGCCTCTTTGACGGCGGAGTCGTCGGTCATGGGCGTGGCGCTGGGCGCGGCCGGCATGACACCCTTGAACAGCCGGTCGAAGGCCGATTTGGGGTTCACCTCGGGGTGCAGCGGCTGATCAGGACCCGCGTAAATCATGCGGTTCAAGCTGGTCGGATCTTGGCATTCGATACCAAGCTGCACGGTGCGGAACAGCGTCTCGGGGGAGGGGTCGTCCGCGGCGCGTTGGTACGGTTTGTTGGGCCCGAATTCTTTGGCCACCACTTGGTCGATGGACGGGCCGCTACCCCAACCCGTGCGATGCCCGTTGCCGCCGTCGAAGTTGGCGGTGCCCGACGGATCTTGCAGGGTAGAACCCGTCCACAGACCGGCCATGCCGAAAGCGTGGTTTTCGCCAGCGCCGCCCGCCGAAAGCTTGAGCCCCCACGGTACCACCAGCTTGTTCTTGATGGCCTCGAGCGGCTTGTGGATCTCCGAAAGCGTAAAATCGGTTTCGGCGCCTTGCGGCTTCCAATCGACGACGGTGTTGTAGTCTTTGGCGGGCGCGCCATCCGGCTCGAAGATCAAGATCAGGCGCTTGGGAAAGGTGGGCTCGGCCCCGGTGGCGTTGAGCAACGGCAAGATGGGTCCCACGCCGACGCCGAGGCCCAAAGCTTGAAGCAGCCGCCGGCGAGGCAGGTCGAGGGGTCGTCGAGAACGCGTCATTGGTTTCCTCCGCTCGAACGCACATGGCCAAAAGCTTCACTGACCGCGATGGCCTCGAGCAGCTGGGGCACGCTCCCGCTCGAAGCATCGAACCCGCTTTGGAGGCCGGAAATGGTGCAGGCGTCGTCGAAGCTCTCGACGCGACCGAGCGCGAAGCGGAACCATTGCCGTGACACGCAGTCGGCGACCTCGCTCGACTTGGCCAAGGCCTGCGCCATCTGTACCGCGCCCGTGAACGGCCCCGCCAGGTCGGGTCGAACGTTGGTGAACGCGCCCGACGCATCGACGGGACCCAAGCCGTCCGTCGTGCGGTACTGACCGATGGCGTCGTAGTTCTCGAAGCCCATGCCGAGCGGATCGATGTCCTTGTGGCAGGCGCCGCACACCGGGTCGGCGTCGTGTTGCGAGAACCGCTGCCGCGTCGAGGTGGCCGCCGTGACGGGCGGCACGGTGACGACGAGCGTGGGCGGCGGTGGCTGAATCTTGCCGCACAGCAGGTTTTCTCGCACCAGGATACCGCGGTGGACGGGCGAGGTTTGATCGGTGTGGGCGTGCTTCATCAAGAACGCGGCTTGAGTCAATAAGCCTGCGCGCAAGCTCGGGTCGAGCTGAACCGGGGTGCCCGCTTGGTAGCCTGCCGGTTGCGTTACGCCGTAGACTTGGAAGAGCGCGCCGGTTGGGAACGCCAGATTGGACGTGAGCAGCGTGCTCAGCTTGCCGTCGCCTTGACGGAGCACGTAGTTGGTAAATGCTTTGGTTTCTTCGTAGGCGGCCGTCGCGAGCTCGGGGCTGAAGGCCGGGAACTTCGCGGCATCGCGGTCCACGCTGGGCAGGTCGGCGACTCCCAACCATTGGCGATGAAATTGCCCGACCGTTTCGCGGGCGGGATCGCTGGCCAGCAGCCGTCGAACCTGGGCCGTGAGGTCGTCGACGCTGGACAGCTTGCCCTGCTCGGCCGCCGTCATCAGCTCTTCGTCCGGGGTCGAGCCCAACAAGAAGAAGGACAGTCGTGCGGCGAGGGCGTACGGATCGAGTGGGAGTGGCGCCACGCTGGGGTGCTGCGAGCCGCTGCCCGCGCCGACGAAGGTGTCGTCGTGGTAGAGAAAAAACGGTGATTGGAGCATGGCTTCGAGCACCGTTTGGAAGCCTTTCAGGGCGTCGGCTGCGGCCACGCCGGCGTTGAAGGCGGCGAGCAGCTCGCTCTTTTCGGTGGCGTCCAGCGGGCGCCGGTAGGCTTTGCGCCCGAAGGTTTCGATGAAGCGCGCCGGGCACGCGGCGTCGGCTGCCAAATCGCAGCCGGCGATGGCGGTTGCCCGTGGCGCGGCCGCGGCGGCGACGCGCTCTGCCAACTCTTGATATTGCTCGACGGCAAGCTCGTCCACGGGCGCGATGGCGTTGCTGTAGAAGGGGCCCATCTTCTCGTCGGGCGTTACGCTGCTGGCGGCGGCGGCGTCGACCTGCAGCAGGCTGCGGATGGAGTTGTCGAGCTCGGCGCGAGTGAGCCGGCGCAGCGGGGTGCGCCCGGTTTCGATCACGCCCGCCTTGGCTTTGCAGGCGGTCACGACTCCGTCGCGGTCGGTGGGTAGAGGGCCACCGCTGCTGGGAGTCGTTGGCAAGGTTCCGGGCTGTGAACCCATTGGGGCCGGTGGCTGCCCCGCGGGCGTGCCCGTGCTTCCGCTGATCTCGGCCGTGCAGGCCGAGGTCAACGCCGCGGCCACGAGCAGCCAGCGCGCGGGCGCTTTGGGCTCGAAAGGGTGGGGCAGACTCATGAGTGGCTCCTCGCGTCGCGAACGTCGCGACAGCCCCCTATGCGTTGCGGAACCGTTTCCCTTCTACCTGGAACCAAACAAAAGTCGGCTTGGCGCGGCTTGACGAATGACGCGCGGTTCTGAGAGCTTGCCGCGGTGAGCCCGCGAGCGAGACAGCGCGCGATTGCGACGGCATGCTGCCTGAGTCTCACTTTGGCCCTGCCCGCGGCGGCCGAAGGGGAACGTCGCTTGGGGCTGCGCGTGCAAGGCGCTTGCCCGAGCCGCAAGCTGGTCGCTTCCGAGCTTTCGCCGTTGTTGCGTGGTTACGCCTTGGATGAAGCGGCGAGCGAGCTTTTGGCGGACGTCGAAGACTTGGGGGAGAGCTACCGCATCAGCGTGGCCGGCGCCTCGCGCGAGGTGCGCGATCCGGCGCGCCAGTGCTTGGAGCGCGCGCGCGTGGCGGGCGTGTTTTTGGCGCTGAATTTGCCGTCCCCGGAATCACCCCCGGCGACAGTGGCTCGCACGATAGCGCCGCGGCCGGCGGTGCCAGAGGTGGCTCCGCCGCCTCGCGCGAAAGCCGCCCTCGAGCTGCGCCCGTTCGCCGATGTCGAGGTGGCACCGGGGGCGGGCGCGGCTTCGACCGGCTTGGGGCTCGGCGCTTCACTGCGCGTCGGTGCGTGGGCGATCACCTTACTGGGGGCTGCCACCACGTCCACGACGCCCTACCAACCGAACGGAGCGCCGCCACGCTTCGAGCTACGGAGGTTCCCATTCGCAGCCCTCGTCGGTTGGGAAGCGAGCTTGGGCATGCTCGGCGCGGGCTTCGAGCTGGGGCCGGCGCTCGATCTTTTGCGCTTCGACGGTAAGGCCGTGCCCCGACCCGATCAGGCCCTGCGCGTGAACCCTGGCGCGCGCCTCGATCTCGTGCTTCGTGTAAGGGCAAGCCGCCACTTGGCGGCCGAGCTCTTGCCCTTCGTTTCCTGGTTCCCGCGCACCTACCTGGTGGGTGTGGAACCGTCGCAGCTCCTGGCGGAAACCCCGCGCTTCTGGCTGGGGGTGTCGCTGGGCCTCAACTACCAAGTGTGGGGTGGCTGAGATTTTCTCTCCCCCGCATAGAAGGACTGACCGGTTCCGAGGCATATGCGTTCCGTGCCGCCCTCCAATGCAGCACTCGAGGCACCACCCGCAGCGGGTGCGGAGGGCGGAGGTGCGCCGTTTCTTTCGCCGCGGGAGTTCGACGCCCTGTACACGGCCTACTTTCACCATGTCACGCGTTGGGCTCGCGCCTTCGGCTGCCCGCAGCCGGACCTCGACGACGTCGCTCAAGAGACGTTCTTGGTGGCTCGACGGCGGCTCGACCAGTTTCAAGGCGGTAACGTGGCCGGCTGGCTCTATCGTATCGCCCAGCATGTCACGCGCGCCCATCGGCGCCGGGCCTGGTTGCGCCGCTTGCTGCAACGCGCGCCGGAGCTGAGCGAAGGTCCGACTCGCCAAGCCAGCCCCGTAGAGGCGCTGGAGCAACGCGAAGCGCGCCGCCAGATGCATCATTTGCTGGGGCAGCTGAGCGAACGTCGCCGCACGGCCTTCTTCCTGTTCGAGATCGAGGGCTACAGCGGCGAAGAGATCGCCCAGCTCGAGGGCGTAGCGCTCAACACCATCTACACCCGCTTGCATCACGCGCGGCGGGACTTCATGGCCCTGCTGGCGCGCGCGCAGGGCGAGGAGCAGGGTACATGAAGCGCCTGAGCGAGCTACCCGCGGAAGATGGCCTGACCGCTCGAGCCCAGGTGCTGATTCGAGCCATCGGTCCCACGCTCGAGTCGGAAGAGCGCCGGCGGCGGGTCCGGCGGTCGCTCGACGCCCGCCCGGCGTCGCCGCGCTGGTTGGGGCGGGCGGCATTGGTGCTCGGGTTGCTCGGCGCCAGCGCGGCGGCTGCGGCGGCTGGCGGCTCAGCGCTGTCGCGAGTTTTCGGCACCCAGGCGCCGCCGGACGAAACCCTGCATGCAGCGCCGACCGTCCGTAAGCCGCCGCCAACGAGAGCGGCGCCCGCGTTGCCGGATCCCGGCCTCGCCGCGCCCGCGCTGCCAAGCACCCCGCCCATTGGCTTGGCGCCCACGCCTGCCGGCACGTCGCTTCGGCCACCCGTGCCGCGCCCGAGCGCGCTCTCGGACGTGGCGCGCGTCCACGAAGCCGCCAAGGCCCTCCGCCACGACGCGGATCCCGAACGGGCCCTACAGCTGCTGGAGCGCGGGGCTCCGGTTACGGGGCCGCTGGCAGAAGAGGCGCTGGCGCTGCGCATCGAAGCGTCGCGCTCCCGGGGCGACGGCCGCCAGGCCAAGCTGGCCGCAGCCTACTTGGCTCAATACCCGAACGGACGCTATCGAGAGCTGGCAAAGCAGGCGCTCTCGAGCAAGAAGCCGTGACCCTCGGAGCGCGCCCGGTCATCGCCGTGGCGCTGGTCGCCACTTGGGCCAGCTGTGCGCGTCACGTTGCCGTGGGCCACGAAGACCGGCTGGCCGCCGCAGGCCAGCCCGGCGCGGGTGAGCCCGGCGCGGGCGGCGCCGATTCGCTGGGCGCCGGAGCCATGGGTTCGGAGCTGGCCGGTGGCGCGCCGCCCGGCGCCGGCGGCAGCGGTGGCGCGCCTACGGGCGGGCCCAACGGCGCGCTCCTGTGGAGCGCCGACCACGAAACCGCGTCGTTCGAACAGTGGCTGGGAGACGGCGCTGGCATCCAATACGAGCAACGGACCGGCCAGCTCGAGCTCACCAGCGAGCGCGCTCACTCCGGCAGCTATGCGTTCAGCGCCGCCATCACCACCGACGACGGCGAGCTGCACCAAGCCATGATGGGGCGCAACGTTCAGCTCCGCGAAGGGCGCTACGGCGCCTGGTTCCTGTTGCCCGAGTCTCCTCGCGCCGACTACTGGGTGATCTCGAAGTTGTCGAACGGCCCCGAGACGGATCGCTTCGATATCGACATCGAGGCGCGTGAGGGCGCGGCCGCTCACTTGCGGTTGTTCGAGCACCCCGACGGTTGGATCAGCGAGCCGGCCAGCGTCGCTTTTCCGATCGGGCGCTGGGTCCACGTCGAAGTGCTGTACCGCAGCTCCCCCAACCCCGATGGCAGGTTGCTGGTGTTGCAAGACGGTCAGCCGGTGCTCGACAGCGGCTCGCGCTTCACCGCCAACGACGACCGGGTCACCTTCTACTGCGGCAGCACGTCGCGCTTCGTGGCGCCGTCGCCCTTTCGCCTGTTCATCGACGACGCCACCATCCACGCCGACACCCTGCCGTGAGCCCAGGCTTCTAGCGCGTGTCTAAATTGGCATCGCTCGCGCGTGCCCGTAAACGTGCCCGTGCCCGACGGTCCGTGAGGAGTCGTTGGCCCCGTTTGTTGGTAGGCCGAGGTTTGTGGCGCGGGCCTGGCCCGCGCGCGCCGGGCCCAGCTGGGCCCGCAGGGCGAGCTGACCCGGGCCTACAACCAAAAATTTGCCGCCGACGGTGACCTGCGGACCATCGGGCACGGGCACGGGCACGGCACGGGCACGTTTACGGCGAGACCAGCAATCTAGCTAGGCGGCGTTTTCGAGCTTCGCGCAGGCACCCGCACCCGCACCGGCTCCACCACCAACCCGGCCCGCGAAAAGCGCAGCAACCGCTCCAGAAGCAGGAGCGTCAACTGCTTTTTGGCCGTGACCAGCACCGCGCCACTCTTGGTCTTCACGTCGTCTTCCAACACCATCTGCGCGGTCAGCTGCGCAACGATGAGCTCCTTGATCTCGCCGGAAGGCTGGGAAGAAAGCGCACCCAGTAACTTGAGCAGCTCGAGCTGGGCGGGGGGACGGCCTGGTTGCAGCTTGGCCACGGCTTCCGCTTCGGTGGCGCCTCCCGCGACCAACTGCTCGACCTCGCGCGCCACGCGCAGCATGTTGGCTCCCAGCTGCACGTCGGGCGTGGCCTCGATGGCGTGGGCTCCGTCCATCTGCAGCAAGATCATCTCCGCCACGTCCTCGAAATGCGGAATCTTCTTGAGCAGCCGGTGTGTCGTCAGCGGGTGCTCGGCGAAGGCGCGCGCCTCGTGCTCGTCGAGCGTGGCGCCCGCCAGTGCGCGCACCAGCGTCTCCTCGGGCAAGCCGGCGCAGCCGATCATGCTCAAGCACGCTGCCAGCTCGAAGCGCCACGCGTCGGAGCGCCCCAGCGAACGCGCCAAGTGCAGCACGTAGCTCTGAATTTGCTGGTTGCGCGTGAAAATCTTGGGCGCGGTCAGCGCCAGCACCTCGCTCAGCAGCCGCACGCTGCCGGTCAAGGTCTGCTCCAGCAGCTCCTTCTCCAGGCGGCGCAGCTGGTGTTGCTCGGCGGCTGCTTCCACCGCTGCCAGCAAATCGTTGGGGGCGCACGGCTTGCAGAGAAAACGGAAGATGCGGCCGGTGTTGACGGCGGCGATGGCGGCGCTCAGCTCGGCGTGCCCGGTGAGCAGCACGCGGGTCGAATGCGGCCTGAGCTCGGCGGCGCAGGCCAAGAATTTCGCGCCATCCATCACGGGCATGCGCATGTCCGAGACGACCGCGACGAAATCGTGCTCGCCTTTCTCGAGCAGGGCCAGGGCGGCCAGGGGCTTGGTTTCGGTCACCACCTCGAAGCTTTGCCGCAGCGTCCGTTCGAGCCCCTCCAACACCAGCGGCTCGTCGTCCACACACAAAACGTAGCGTTCACTCATGAGGCTGCTCCCTCGAAGGCAAGACGACTCGTGGCATACAGCTCTTCCATGCCGAAGCGATGCAGCGCCTCTGGGGCGGGCTCTTCGCCGTCCACGATGCAGCCGGCCAACCACACCAGCTGCGGCAGGCCCACGTGCTCTTCCGAATGGCGCTCCGGCGCGTGGTGATTGGCCACGGCCTCGACGATTTGAAACGGCAGCCCCCACAGGCCGAGCAAGTACGCGCCGAGCTCCGCGTGGGTAGCGCCCCAGGTTGCCTGCTCGGCGGCGTGGGCCGGAATGCCCGCCTGCAAGGCCTCTGCTTGCGTGACGTACAGGCGCTCGGGGGCGGTGCCGACCAAAACCAATTGGCCGACGTCGCACAATAGGCCGGCCATGTAGGCTACCGAAGCGTCTTCCGGCAATTTTGCCATGCTGGCGGCGGCCCGCGCGATGGAAAGTGAGCGCCGCTGCAGCGCTTCCACCGAAGTCGAAAGCGCGTTCGAGCCTTGCGCGGCGGCCTCGAAGGCGCCCGCGCCCAACGCCAGATTTCTCAGTGTCCGAAAGCCCAAGCGCATGATGGCGGTTTCGACGTCGGCCACGCTGGCGGAGGTGTTGAAGAAAGCGGAGCCGGCGATCTGCAGCAGCTTGCTGGTCATGGCGGGGTCCTGCTTGATCACTTCCGCCACCGCCGCCGCGGTGGTGTCTTCGCGGTCGAGCAGGCGCGTCAGCTCGTGGAGCAACGGCGCGGAGGCCGGCAATGTGCCCACGTGACCGACGATGCTCTGCAGCTTGCGATCGCCCAGCACGCGTGTCAGCTGCTCGGTGCGGGCGATGATGCGATGCAGAGTCTCGGCGGCGCATGGCTTGGCCAAAAACTGATGGGCGACGCGCACCATTTTGAGCGCCAGCTCTTCGTCGCTGTGGCCCGAGAGCACGATGCGCACGGTGCGCGGGTAGAGCTCGCGCACGCGGGTGAGCAGCGCCACTCCGTCCACGCCGGACATACGCAAGTCCGACACGACGACGTCGTAAGGCTGCTTGCTCAGCTCGGCGAAGGCCAGCTCCGCGCTGCTGGCGAACGTGGTCTGCCAATCCCCCTCCAGATCGAACAGCACCCGCTCCAACGCCTCGAGAACCCTGACCTCATCGTCGACGAACAGGACCCTCATCGCCATCTCAAGCCCTTGCCAGCGGTAGGGCGATGATGAAGGTCGTGCCCTGACCCTCTTCGGTTTCGAAGCTGATGGAGCCGCCGTGCTTGTCGACTACGACCGAGTAGGCGATGGCCAGCCCTTGCCCGGTGCCTTTGCCCACCTCTTTCGTCGTGAAAAATGGCTCGAAGATGCGGGGGCGGACGGCCGCCGGGATGCCGGTGCCGCTGTCCTTGATGCGGATTTCCACCTGGGGGCCGAGAGCCTTGGTCGAGATCACGATTTTGCCCTTGTCGGAGGAGCCGACCGGCAAAGACGCGGCGATGGCGTGGGCCGCGTTGACGATCAGGTTCAAAAGCACCTGCGAGAACTCGTTGCGCAAGAGCAGCACCGGCGGCAGGTTCCAGTCGAAATCGAGCTCGAGCTCGGCCACGTATTTCCATTCGCTCTTGGCGACGATGGACGTCGACTCGATCACGTCGTGAATGTCGAACGGCTGCTTCTCGGTTCCGCTCGGGTGCGAGAACTCCTTCATGGCCTTGACGATGGAGCTGACCTGGCCGAGGCCTGCCAGCGACTGCTCGATGGCGCGCGGCACTTGCCTCGACAGGTAGTCCAGCTTGGCCGCGGCGCGAGCAGCGTCGACGGGCTCGAGCGCGCTCGGCGTCACGTCGCCGGCCCGCACCGCCTCGACCACGTTGGCTTGGGCCTCGATCAGGCGTAGCAGCTTGTCGAACGCGCGCTGCAAGAACGAAACGTTGTCGGTCACGTACTGAGCGGGCGTGTTCACCTCGTGGGCAATGCCCGCTGCAAGTTGGCCCACCGCCTGCAGTTTCTGAGCTTGCAGCAGCTTGCCTTGCGTCAGCCGCAGCTCGTCGAGCGCCTTGGCCAGGCGTGCTTTCTGCTCGACCAGCTCGGCGGTCTTGTTGCCGACCACGCGCTCCATCGCCAGGCCTTGCTCCATGGCCACGAAGGACGAGCGCATGGATTGCCGGCTTTCCACGCGGCGAATCAAGGCTTCAATCGTCTTGTCGCGGCTGGCAAGCTGGTTCTCCAGCTCCGCAATGTGCTCGAGCAAGCCCTCCGACGACGTTGCGGTCGAGGCGCTCACGCTCGACCCCACCGCGAGCCGATGGCCAAGCCCGTGAGCGAGTGGTTGACGTGCAAAGGCCCAACCTGCTCGCCGTAGCTGCTGAAGCCAACCGCGCGCTTCTTGGCCATGAGCTCGCCCACTCGGGCGTCGAGGCCGCGCGCTTCGAGCTCGATGCGGCGCAGCACGCAGTCGAAGACGAGCATCGCGGCCGGGTCGGGGACCTTCTGCTCGACCTCGGCGAACTTTCGCTCCAAGGCCGCGACGGGGTCCAGGCTCTTGGCGAGACTCAGCACCAACCCTTCTTCGAGGGCGGCGGCCATGCGCAGGCTGCCGTCCGCTTGCTGCGCGCGGATGGCCCTTGGAAACAGCTGCTCCCCTAGATCCAAAAGTAGCGGATGACAGGCAAACGTCTTGGCCCCCAATTCAGCCGAATCGATGCCGAGAGCCGAGGCGTAGGCGCGCGCCGCGGGTTCGCCGTTGAGCTCGTAGACCACACGCCGATCGGGATCGGCGAGGGTGACGACCAGCTTGGTCTCGGACGGCACGAAGTGTTGCGTGGCGAAGGTCTCGAACGCCAAGTGTCTGGTCTCGAACAGAGCGAGCACGGCCGCGTCGTGCAGAAACTTGCCCTCGTAGTACACGGCCGGCTGGGGGTAGCTCGGGCTGGCGGCCGCCGAGCCACCGACGAGCGCGACGTCGCCGAGGGACTCGTACAGCGCCGCCGTCACGTATTCCTCGTCGTACGACGAGCCGTCCACCAGCAGCACGCCGAAGCTGCGTGAACCGGGGCTCGCGGCGGCGCGCCGGGTTTGCTCGCGCGCGAGGCTAACGGCTTGTGACTGGCACAGGCTCAAGGGCGACAGCAAGCACGGCCGCATCTCGAGGTCGGAGCTTTTCAAGCTCAAGCCGGTGATGCCGCCGCGCTCGAAGCCGTTCGGTCCCAATTGCCCGGCGGCAGTGCAGGCGGCCACCGGCGCGCGGAAAACGCGGGCAATGGCCTCGCCCAAGGCAGCGAGCGCGTGGGCCCCGGAGCAAAACAACAGCACGGCGCTGGCGTCGTCGGCCTCCAGCTCGTCGGCCAGCGTGCGGAGGGCGCGCTCGGCGTCGGGCTCCGTGGTGTGGGCGCGCCGAGCGAGTAGGGGAGCGCTGGCGGAATGGGTCGTGTTCATGGGCAAGCTCAGGGGCGCGGCGGGTCGCTCCAACGCGCCATCGAGAAGCCCGCCGCGGGACGACCGAAGAAGTAGCCTTGTTGGGTTTCGGAGCCGAGCTCGCCCAGCGTGTCGCGCTCGCGCACCGTCCCGACGCCTTCGCAGATGACGGTGACGCCCAGCTCGTCGCGGCAAACGTTAATCATCGATTTGACGATGCTTTGCTTCTGCGGCGAGTCGTCGATGTCGCGGATCAGCGACATGTCCAGCTTGGCGATGTCCGGCTCCAGCTGCGAAAAGCTGGAAAGCCCCGCATAACCGGCACCTAGATCGTCGATGGCGATCTTGAAGCCCATGGCCCGCAAGGCTTGGGCGCGGCCCTTGATGTCGGCGACTCGCTCGAGCGAGCTGCGCTCGGTCACCTCCAGCACGATGCGCGGAGCGCAGCCGAACAGAGTCGAGCTACGCGAATACAGCGAGTCGTCGTTCAGATCGGCGGCGTGCAGATTCATGAAAATCAGGGTCTCGACCGGAGCCGCCGTGACTGCGTCCACGACGTGGCGCCGGATGCGTTGGCCCAGCTCCCCCACGCGACCGAGGCGCTCGGCCGCGCTCAGGAGTGGGCCCGGGCTCCCCAAGGACTCGCTGTGCGAGCGCACCAACGCTTCGTAGCCGATGATCTCGCGCTTCCTCCAGTTCACGATCGGCTGAAATGCCATCCACAGCAGATCGAGCGCCTGGTCGAACTTTGCTTCCAGGCTGGCGCGGTCTCCGAGGTGCCAACGCTCGCTCTCGTACAGCTCGAGGGCACGACGCTTCAACAGGGCCAGGCGATGCATGCTCACCGCGCTGCGAATGGCGCCGACGAGCTCGGCGGCGGGGGTAGGCTTGGTGAGGTAACGAAAGCCCCCGAACTCGATGACACGCACGGCGCTTTCCAAGCTCGGATAGCCGGTGACGATCAGCACCGGCACGTCCAGATCGAACTTGCGTACCGCCTTCAAGAAACTGAGCCCGTCGAGCCCCGGCATGTGTAGATCGGTGACGATCGCGCCGACACGCAGACCCTGCTCCAAGAGGCCGAGCGCGTGGGCGCCGGTGGGCGACGCTTCCACCAAGAAGCCGGCGCGCGTGAGGACCTTCGCGTGCATCTTGCGCACCGAGAAATCGTCATCCACGAGCAGCACGAGATCCTTCACGTCGTCTTGCATGCGCGCCCCTGCAGAAGCCCAGAACGGGACCTTGCTGCAATCCTTAAGTAGACGCTCTCCGTGGCTCTGCGTCTAGTCTTCTACATCGTGTCGAATTGTGTCTCTGCGTTCCCTTTTTGCCGCAGATCTGCCGCAAGAAAGAGCGAGCCGCGCAGCGGCGCATACACCGTACGAACCCGTGAATCCGTACGAGGGCTAGGCGCGTGTCAAGAGCAACTGCGTTCCGCGACGCGCCGTGGGAGACGCTAGGTGTCTGCGGCGGCTCCGCTCGCTCGTGACGCGATCAGAAGATTGACGCTCCGTCGCCACTCACGAGCGAGACGCGGCAATTTGACCCAAGAAGCTCTCACTTTCGGCGTTGGTTTTTCGTCGCGCGCACGGTGCCGTCAACCTTGCCGCTGTCGAGCCTAACGGATACCTTCAGGGTGGCGAGCTCGATGCGCCCACCGCGGACGAAACCGCGGCGGTCGTCAAAGAGCGGGCCGAGGACAAGTCATGGATGGCGGGGCGACAAAAGCTCGCGTATTGGTCGTCGACGACGAGCCGCAGATCTTGCTCGCGCTAGAAGATCTGCTGAGCGACGATTTTACGGTACTCAAATCGGAGACGCCCGAGCGCGCCTTGGCCGTCTTACACGAGGACCCCAGCATTGCCGTGGTCATCACCGACCAGCGGATGCCGCGCATGACGGGCGATGAGCTGCTGGCGCAGATGGTCGATGCCGCAGCAGTCGGCATCATGGTGTCCGGCTTTGCCGACCTGCCCGCGGTCGTTCGGGCCATCAACGAAGGTAAGGTGTTTGCCTACGTGACGAAGCCTTGGAACGCGGAAGACCTACATTTCAAGGTGACTAAGGGCGTCGAGCATTTTCGCCTCGCGCGCCAGATTGCCCACGAGCGTCGGCTGCTGGCTGGATTGATGAACAGCAGCCCCGACGGAATCTATTTCAAGAGCAAACGCCTGGACTTCGAGCGCGTGAATCGCGCGTTTGCTCAGCGGTTAGGAGAGGAATCGCCGGAGGCGCTGATCGGTCGCAAGCTGAGCGACGGTTTGGTCGTGCAGAGCCTAGCCGACGAAATCGAGGGTGAAGAGCGCGGCTTGTTGGAGCAGGGGGAGCCGACGCTCGACGTCGTCCGCGAATACCGGAGGGCGGGCGGACAGCTGGAGTGGTATTCCGAAAGCAAGGCGCGCATCTTGGATCCGGACGGTGAGGTCGCCGGCTTGGTCGCCATTTCGCGCAACGTGACCGAGCGCCTACGCACGCAAGAGGCGCTCAAGAAGAGCGAAGAGCGCCTGCGTCACCAGACCCGCATCCTCAATTCGATCCTCGACGGCATCGGCGAGGGCGTGCTGGTCGTGGATCCGGAGGGCCGCACTCTGCTTTTCAACACCGAGGCCCAGCGCGTGCTCGGGGCCAAGATGCACGACGTTGCGCCCGAGCGCTGGGCGCAGGTCTACGGCCTGTACATGACCGACGGCAGAACCTTGGTGCCGGCGTCGGAGAACCCGCTGGTGCTGGCCATGCACGGCAAGCCGCGGGTGGAGATGGAAGCCATCATCAAGAACGGCGGCGTGGCCGAGGCGCGGGTCGCGATCGTGGCCACCCCGTTGCGCAGCGACGGCGGTGAAATTACCGGCGCGATCGCGCTGTTGCGCGACGTGACGCAGAAGCGCAGCTTGGAACAGCTCTTGGTGCACTCGCAAAAGATGGAAGCGGTGGGGCAACTCGCGGGTGGCGTCGCGCACGACTTCAACAACTTGCTGGCGGTGATCGAGGGCAGCGGCGAGCTGGCTTTGGAGGAGCTGAACGACCACGTGGCGCGCGAAGACGTGGCCGACATGGTCGCGGCGGCCAAGCGCGCCGCCGCCTTGACCCGGCAACTGCTGGCGTTCAGTCGCCGCGAGGCGGCGCGGCCCGAACCGCTCGACTTGGCAGGGGTGGTGCGCCACGTGGAGAAGATGCTGCGGCGCCTGATCGGCGAGCACATCACGCTTTTGACGCGCCTCGAAGACAACGTGAGCGCCATCACCGCCGACCGCAATCACATCGAGCAAGTGCTGGTCAATCTGTGCGTCAACGCCCGTGACGCCATGCCCGAGGGCGGCACGATCTGCATCGAGCTCGGTGAGCTGCCGGCGGGGGGCCCAGGCTCACCTCATGCCACGCGCGCGGTCGCCCTGCGGGTGATCGACACCGGCAGCGGCATGGAACCCGAGGTGATGAAGCGCATTTTCGAGCCCTTCTTTACGACCAAAGACGTCGGTAAGGGCACGGGCCTGGGCCTGTCGATGGTCTACGGCATCGTGACTCAGAACGGCGGCGAGATTTCCGTGAAGAGCTCGGCCGGGCACGGCACCACCTTCACCATCGTGTTCCCGGTGACGAGCCTGGACGCGGTGCGCAGCCGGGACTCGCTCCGCCCGCGCTCGAGCGAGCGGGGTAGCGGCACCATCTTGCTGGTCGAAGACGACCCGTCCGTGCGCAGCATCACCGCGCGCATTTTGCGACGGCAGGGTTACCTGGTCGTGGAGGCGTCGCGGCCCAGCGAGGCGCGCGCTTTCAGTGAGCTGGGTGAAGAAATCGATCTCTTGCTCACCGATTTGGTCATGCCAGAAATGAGCGGTGTCAAGCTGGCCGACGAGCTCACGTTGGGGCGGCCCGGGTTGCGCGTCCTGTACATGACGGGCTACGCGGGCGCCGCGCTGAGCGTCGCCGAGACCGACCTGCTGGAGCCCGACGAACGGCTGATTCAGAAGCCGTTCACGTCGGATGCCTTGCTCGACCGCGTGCGCGCGGCCATGCCGCCGCGCGAGCTGGACGTGCAGTGACCAGCCGTTCGGGAGGTTGAGGGCGAGCTCACTCCCCGGGCGGGCCGGCGAGGGGCAACGAAATCTCGGCCACCGTTCCGCCGCCTTCGCGCGCGTGCAGCTCAAGCAAGCCACCGTGCTTCTTGATGATGGAGTAGGTGATGGAAAGGCCGAGGCCGGTGCCGTGCCCCACGTCCTTGGTGGTGAAGAACGGATCGAAGATGCGCTCGCGCAGGTTTTCCGGAATGCCGCAGCCGTTGTCGCAGATACGAAGCACGTAGGTCGAACCGCTTCCTCCGCCTTCGATCTCGAGCTTGCCGTTCCGGCCGTTACCAATCGCGTCGATGGCGTTGACGATCAAGTTCATCAGCGCCTGGTTGAGTAAGCTGGGAAAGCAATCGAGTAGCTCCGGTTCGCCGATACGCGTCTCTACCGCGATACGGTCACGCAGTCGGTGGCCCAAGATCGTCAGCACCGAATCGACGCACTCGCGCACGCTGACCACTTTGCGCTCGCCCTCGTCGAGGCGAGAAAACGTGCGCAGCTTGAGCACCAGCTCGCGGATGCGCTCCAGGCCCTTGCCCATCTCTTCCATCCGACTTTGGGCGCGCTGCCAATGCCGGGTCAGCTCGGCGTCGTCCGCGGGCGGCGTCAAGCGTCCGACGCTGTTCTTGGCCGTGCCCAAGTGGCTGATCACGAACGCGAGCGGGTTGTTGATTTCGTGAGCCACGCCCGCCACCAGCTCGCCCAGCGAGGCTAGCTTGGCGGCCTGCACCAGCCGCGACTGAGCCTGCTTGAGCTCGGCGTAAGCTTGTGAAAGCAGCGAATTTTTCTGCTCCAGGGCCGCGACCATGCCCGCACGCGCTTCAGCCAGCTCGTGGGCGGCGCGCGCTTCGGTGGCCTCCAGCTCGGAGCGCAGCAGCTGCTCGCGGATTTGCCGGTGCTCGTCTTCGAATTGCTTTCTGCGCAGCTGGGCCCGCACCCGCGCCAACAGCACCTCGAACTCATTGGACTTGGCGATGAAGTCGTCGGCGCCCGTGCTCAGGCCTTCGATCATGGCGCCGCGATCTTCGTGCGCGGTCAACATGATCAAGGGAATATCGCGAAAGATGGGCGAGGCCTTGATGCGGCGACAGGTCTCGATGCCGCCCATTCCCGGCATCACCAAGTCGAGCAAAATGCAATCCACTTGCTGGGCCGCCAGCCAATCCAGCGCCTCCTGGCCCGAGCGCGCGGCCACGACCTCGTAGCCTTCTTCTCGCAGCACAGTCGAAACTTCGTTCAAGTAGGTGCTG
Source organism: Myxococcales bacterium (assembly GCA_040348565.1). Lineage (GTDB taxonomy): Bacteria > Myxococcota_A > Polyangia > Polyangiales > Polyangiaceae > PMG-095. The sequence goes on from JBEQSW010000112.1 coordinate 24,882, forward strand.
CTGTCGTCGACGGCCAGGATGCGCTTGGGGTCCAGCAGGCTCTGAGCTTGGGTGCGCTCGTTGACGGCGCCGCGCAGCACCGCCGTGAGGCGTGCCAGGATCAGCTCCAAGTCTTCTTTGCGCACGAAGGCGTCGGCGCCGGCGTCCAGCGCCTTGAGCTCCGCGCCGGCGCCCTCCGAGGCGGTCAAGAGCACGCAAGGGGTGCGGCGCAGCGCGGCGTCCAGGCGAATCCGTCGAATCAGCGTTGCCCCGTCGATGCCGGGCATCACGCTGTCGACCAGGATGGCAGTGGGACGCAAGCTGGCGGCCAGCCTCAGGCCTTCTTCACCCGTGGTGGCAGTAGCCACCGCGTAGGCGGCGCCTTCCAGGGCGCGCTTGAGCTCTTCGCGGAACGTCACGCTGTCGTCCACGATCAAGATCGTCGACGACGTCGCCGCGGGATGGCTGGCGCCCTCTGACAACAAAGCCTTGGCGCGCGCGATGACGTAGCCGGTGTCGTAGGGCTTGCCGACGTAGTCGTCGGCGCCCGTCTCGAGACCGCGGATGCGATCGCGTACTTCGGCTTCCGTCGACAACAGCAGCACCGCGGGCTTGGCATAGCTGGTCGACTGGCTGATTTCTTTCAGCAGCTCGAGGCCGTCGGCGTCGGGCAGGACGACGTCCAAGATCACGAGCGCGATGGGCTCGCGGGCAAGCGCGACGCGGGTCTCGGCGGCGCTGGCGGCCAGCACCGTCTCCAAGCCAGCGGCTTGGAAGGCGTCCGCCAGGTCCATACGCACCGTCAGGCTGTCGTCGACGATCAGGGTCTTGGGGCTCATGCGGACCTGGCCCGGGTTTTGATCGCGTCGGCCAAGCAGCGGCCAATCTCGCCGAGCGGCAGCACTCGCGTGGCCGCGCCCAGCAGGGCTGCTTCGCGCGGCATGCCGTAAACGATGCTGGTCTCCTCGTCCTGAGCCACGGTGAAGCCGCCGGCCTGGCGCACCGCCAGCAACCCGGCCGCCCCGTCGCGACCCATGCCGGTCAGCAGGGCGGCGGCGCTGCGCGGACCCGCGTGCAACGCGATCGACTCGAACAAGGTGTCGATGGACGGACGACAAGAGTGACGTTCGGGGGAATAGTCGAGCGCCAGCCGATTGCCGTCGACGACCAGGTGGCGTCCGGGCGCCGCCATCAGCACGCGCGCGGCCTCGCCTTCCACGAGCTCTCCGCCTTGCGCGAATTTTACCGTGTGCGGCGTCTGATCGCTGAGCCACTCGGCGAATGCGGAACCAAACGGCTCGTCGATGTGCAGCACCAACAGCACCAGCAGCCCCGGCTGGCTCGGAAGGTCGCGCAACACCGAAACCAGCGCGCTGGGCCCCCCCGTCGACGCTCCCAGGGCGATCAGCGACAGCGGCGCTTTGCTGGCGACCGAAGGCGTTTCGCGCCCGGGGGGGCGAGCGCTGCCGCTGCCACCGCGCGAAAGGGCCAGGCGCGCGCGCGGGTGGGTGATGACCTTGATCTTGGCTACCAGCCGCACCGCCGCCACCAGCCGTTGGTTCCAGTCGTCGTCGGTTGCGTCGCCGCGGGGCTTGTCCAGCACGTCGACGGCGCCGGCGGCGAGCGCATCGTAGGTCTTGAACAGCTCGCCGCGGTTGGTCGACGCCGAGACGATCAAGATTGGCGTCGGACAATGCGCCATGATGTATTCGGTGGCGGAAAGCCCGCTCATGATGGGTAAAATCATGTCGAGCGTGAGCACGTCCGGACGCAGCGACTGGCACAGCTCGATGGCGCGCTGGCCGTTGTCGGCTTCGCCCACGATCTCGAGGTTGGGGTCAGACGCCAAAGCGTCGCAAATTCGACGGCGAACCGTGTGCGAATCTTCGACCACGAGCACTCGCAGCTTGCGTGTCGTCATTTGACGAGCCTGCCGATGGTGGCCAAAAATTCCAGCTGATCGAACTCCCCTTTGGCGATGTGAGCGTTGGCCCCAGCGGCGCGACCGCGCGCCAGGTCGTCGCTGGAAGCGCGCGACGTCACCAGCACCGTGGGCGTGCTGGCCAGGCCCGGGTCGGCTCGAACCCGCTCGACGAACGTAAAGCCATCCATCCCCGGCATCTCGACGTCGACCAAGAGCAAATCGTAGCGACGGGTGCGCGCCTTTTCCAGGCCTTGCTCGCCCGAGGTCGCCAGATCTACCTCGTAGCCTGCAGACTCGAGGATGCTCTGCTCGAGCATGCGGGTGGTGAGAGAGTCGTCGATGACCAGCACCACATGACCAGCCGCTTCGCCACGCGGCGCGGGCAGCGGTACGAGCTCGGCGGTGGCCAAGAGGCCGTCGGGGTCGAGCAGG
>JBEQSW010000157.1:0-10131 GCA_040348565.1 Myxococcales bacterium
CGAGCGCGCCATTCGGCGCAAAAATCAGCGCCGCGTCGAGCGTGACGGGCGGAGGCGTGTCGGACGGCCCGGCCCAATCGACGCCCATGCTGCGCGCGAAGATCAACTGGGCTTCGTTGCCGGGCCGGGTGAAGGCGTACACCTCGCGGCCTTGATAGCGCGCTACCTGCGCGATGATGTGCGCGGCCGAGCCGAAGCCATACAAGCCGATGCGCTGAGCGTCGCCGGCCAGGCACAACGCGCGGTAGCCAATCAGACCTGCGCACAACAGCGGCGCCGCCTGCAGATCAGGGTACGAGCCGGGCAACGGCAGCGCGAACTGAGGAGACACCACCGCGTATTCGGCGTAGCCGCCGTTGCGCTGATAGCCGGTAAATTCCGCTCTTTCACACAAATTTTCGCGGCCCATGCGACAGAGCCGACAGTCGCCACACGCCCAGCCCAGCCACGGCACGCCCACGCGCTGCCCCTCGGCAAACCCTTCCACGAGCGCGCCCTGTTGCACGACCGTACCGACGATCTGATGCCCCATCACCAGCGGCAGGCGCGGCGACGGCAGCTCGCCATCGAGAATGTGCAGATCGGTCCGGCACACGCCCGTGCAGCGCACGCGCACGAGTAGCTCCGTCGGCCCTGGCTCGGGAACGGGGAGCTTCTGCTCGACGAGCGCACGAGACGCCCGCTCGAGCACCATGGCGCGCATGCTGGGTGCCAAAGCGTCAGATCCCTCGCTGGCGAACCGAAGTCTGCCAGCGGAAGCCAGAGTACGCGCGCAGAGCTCCGAGGTCAATCGCGGGGCGCGCTGCAACGCTCTTACATCGGCCAGGTTTCGCCCGATTTTCGGCGTCTCGCAGCGAGAACGCGCCGAGACCCTTTTCATGGCGCGGGGTCGATGCTACGCGCTCTGGCCCCATTTTTCGGGGTCGCAAAGCAGCAAATGTCAGAAGCAGCCGAAGATTCCGAGCGCGACGCCGTCGTTTCCGAAGAGCTCGCCTGTCTCGAGCGCGTGCAGAATCACCTGCGCGAGCGCGCGCAACGTGGGTCGGATCGCCCCGGCGCCGCCGCCGCGGCCGCCGACTACGAGCTGCGCCTTTTGGATTTGCGCGACCAAATCAGCAGCGCGCGCATGGAGGACGTGCCGCCGCTGGTGCAAGAAATGGAGCGGCTGCAGAGCTTGATGGTGCATCGGCGCGACACCAACGCCGTCACGGTGGACACCCGCTCGCCCTACTTTGGCCGGCTGGTCATCGAAGAAGGCCCCAAAAAGCGCGAGGTTCTCATCGGCCGCGGCACCTACCTCGACACGAAGAGCGGCGTGCGCATCGTCGACTGGCGTGACGCTCCCGTCAGCCGCCTCTACTACCGCTACGAAGAGGGCGACGACTACGATGAGGTGTTCGGCGATCGTGAGGTCACCGGCCTGATTAAAACCCGGCGCAGCCTGAGCATCGTGGAGTCGGAGCTGCGGCGCATCACCAGCCCCCAGGGCACGTTCGTACGCGGAAAAGAAGGCTTTCGCCGCGTCGAATCGCAGGCGTTCAAGCTCACCGGAGGCGCCGGCACCGCCATACGCGCCGAGCAACACCACCGCCCCGGCAAGCTCGGCATCGGCAGCGACGGCGGGGAAGACAAGCATCTGCGTGAAATCACCGCGCTGATCGATCCGCGCCAGTTCGATCTGATCACGCGCTCCGACGCAGGGCTCGTGGTCATTCAGGGCGGCGCCGGCAGTGGTAAGACCACTATCGGCTTGCACCGTTTGGCGTACCTGGCCTTCCAGGACGCGCGGCGCTTTCGCCCCGACAAGCTGCTGGTCATCGTCTTCAACGACGCGCTGGCGCGCTACGTGGCACGCGTGCTGCCGGCCCTGGGCATCGAAGGCGTGGCGATTCGCACCTACGAAGATTGGGTGCGGCGGATTCGTCAGTCGCTGTACACGCGCCTCCCCTCCAAATACCGCGAGGACACCCCCACGGCCGTTTCGCGCTTCAAGAAGCACCCGCTCCTGCTGCGCTTGATCGAGGACCACGTGGCCAAGCTGGGCAGCCAGATCACCGCTCGGGTCAATACCCTGACCGCAGACGCCGGTGAGCTGGGCGAGAAGGTGCGCAGCGGCTGGGCGAAGAGCGAGAAGCGCCCCCTCGCCCACCGCTTGCACGGCCTGATCACCCAAGTCGAAAGCGACGCCGCTCGCAGCTTGCCCACCGACGTGCGAGTCGGCATCGAGCGCGCCTGCCGCGCGCTGCTCAAGGCGACACGCGACGTTTCCACGACCTGGGCCGAGCTGCTGAGCGATCGCAGCGCGCTGGGCGCGGCCGTCGAAAAGCTGGCGCCCGGCAGCTTCACCGCCGGCGAGCTCGACCGCATCGTCGCGTGGTGCAGCGCCCGCAGCGCAGAAATCGTAGGAGAAATCGAGCTAAAGCGCGAAGAACGCGCCGAGCGCGCTCACGCCGACGATGCTGAAGGCAGCAAGAAGCGCGCTCGCAAAGACGAAGAAGAGAGCGAGCGCGAAGAAGAAGCCGACGACGATGACGAGATGCGCCGAGGTATCGACGGCTTCGATATCGCGGAAGACGCCAAGCTCGATCCGGAAGACGACACCATCTTGCTACGGCTGCATCAGCGGCTGCGCGGGCCGCTCACGCGCGGCAAGCTGAGCAAAGATCCCATCGTGTACGAGCACATCTTGGTCGACGAGGCGCAAGACTTGAGCCCGGTCGAGCTAGCGGTGGTGCTCGACACCACCAGCCAGGCGCGCAGCATCACGCTCTCGGGCGACGTCCAGCAGCGGCTGATGATGGACAACGGCTTTTCCGACTGGAAAACGGTGCTGGGCGAGCTTTCGCTCAGCCACGTCGAGGTCGAGCCACTCAAGCTCAGTTACCGCTCGACCAAGCCCATCATCGACTTTTCGCGCGCGGTCTTGGGGCCGCTCGCCAGCACCGACGCCCCCGTCGCAACCCGCGAAGGCGCGCCGGTCGACTTGTTCACGCACGGCCACACCGGCGACGCCGTAGCCACTCTCTCGGAAGCTTTGCGCGACTTGATGCAGAGCGAGCCGCAAGCCTCCGTCGCGGTCATCGCCCGCTACCCCGAGCAAGCCGACCTGTACTTTGGCGGCCTGCTGCGCGCGGAGGTGCCGTACCTGCGGCGCGTCGCCGAGCAAGATTTCAGCTTCAAACCAGGCGTCGACGTGACCGACGTGCGCCAGGTCAAAGGCCTCGAATTCGACTACGTGGTGATCGTCGAAGCCTCCGAGTCGTCCTACCCCGACGACGACGAAGCTCGGCACTTGCTGCACATCGCCGCCACCCGCGCCGCGCACCAGCTTTGGCTCTTCGTGGTCGGCCGCCCCAGCCCGCTGCTACCCCAAGAGCTCGTGGATCGAAGCTTGTAGAGACCTGGGGCCAACGGCAGCGAGAGTTTCACAGGAAGATCGGAAGGGCAGGAAGGCGAGAGACGAGAACGCATTTTTGTTTTTGGAGGACCAAAACCAAAAATATTTCCCTCCAAGGCCAGAAGGCGACCGGTCCGCCCGATCTGGTGCTGCGAGCCTTCTATCGTCCCTTTGTCGTGCCCGTAGCGCCTTCACCTTTTTGTCCCTCGCAGCGTCTCTGAATGACTTCGCATCCGAAGTCATCGCGATGCGCTTTGAACGCTGGCTGGCATTCAGCAGTGAATTCGAGCAATTGAAGGTCTGCTGCCAGCGGAAGCGGAGATGACTTCGCATGCGAAGTCATTCCGTCGTGAGCGAGGGGCGCTGGCTCGCTCACCGGCGACGGCCCAGGCACCCCGCCGTTTCCGCACCGAAAAGCCGTCGCGGCACGTCAGGCGACTGGCAACGCGACGTGTTCGAGGTGCGATTTGGAGACTTGCATGCGGCGGTCGACGCCGACGATGTCGCCGGGCTCGAGAGCCAGCCACACGTTTTCGCCCTGAAGTGGCTCGCTGGAGACGATGAAATGGTTCACGACTCCGCTTTGCGAGGGGGCTTCGCACGCGGCGGACAAGCTGGGGCAGTGTTCGCGATCCGAGCAGCGCGTTTTGTAGGTCGAGAAGTACAGCTCTTTGCCGCCGTGGGTGGCCACCAGGTTTTCGCCGTCGGTCGCCATCAAGGTCAAGAGCGCAGCATCGACGCCGGGCCGCCCGTCGCACAGCTGCCGCACCCGCTTGACGGTGCTGCGCAGCGCCGACATGGCGTGTGTTAGCTCCGGGCGTTGGCCCACGCCAGCCGCGCGCCCCAGCTCGCTCAGGAAGACGAAGAACACGACTTCGCTGTCGGTGTCACCCATCACGAAGCGCCGCAGCCGCTGATCCACCAGCTCCAAGAGCGCGCCGCGCAGCTCTTCGAAGCGCGGAATGTCTCCGTTGTGGGCGAACACCCAACGGCCGTGTTGAAATGGATGACAATTGAAGACCGTCTTGTCGCCTTGCGTCGCCTTGCGTACGTGCGCCAGCACCGTTTCCGACGCCACGACACCGCTCAGTCGATGAAACAACGCATCACCGAGCGCGGTGCTGGGGCTGCGCGTCACGTGCGGGGCGCCGTCGATGTAGAACGCCACGCCCCATCCGTCGGGGTGAAAGCTGCTCTGGACCCCCAGCGCATTTTCGGCGGCCAGCAGCGAACGGTGAACTTGGCTGGGAATGACGCTACGAAACCCGAAGAGGCGGCACATAAGGCAACGGCAAGCATAGCGCCGATGCGGCGGACCTTCACATTTCCTCGGTATTTCGCGGAAGCGTAACCATCCGCTTCCGGGCGGCGTAGGGCTTTCAGGACCCATGGACGAGCAACGCCGACGCTTCATCCGCCTGGCCGCCAGCGGCACCGCCCTGGCCGTGCTGGGCGGCTCGTACCTCATCTCCGACGAGCTTACCCGCGTGGCGCAGGCCCAGACCCGCCCCGACGGTAAGCCTCGCCTGCCCCCCGGCCAGCGCGTGCTGAAGGCGTGGAAACCCATGGGTGGCGAGCCGGGCGACCCCAGCCTCGAACACTTTCACCTACAAGTGCACGGCGAGGTCGAGACGCCGTTCAGCCTCAGCTACGCGGAGTTGCTGGCGCTGCCCCAAGCGGCCCTTGCGGTGGACGTGCACTGTGTGACCGGCTGGAGCGTGATGGGTGCGCAAGTGAAAGGGGTGCTGCTCTCCACGTTGGCCGAGCGCGCGAAGCCCAAACCGAGCGCGCGCCACGTCATCTTCGAAGCCGCGCACGGCTACTCGTCCAACGTGCCGCTGCGCGAGGCGCTGGGCCCTCAAGTCATGGTCGCGCGCGAGCTGGAGGGGGCGCCGCTGCCGCGCACTCACGGCGGCCCGGTGCGAGCGATGGTGCCGCACCTCTATTTCTGGAAGAGCGCCAAGTGGCTGACCGGCATTCGGTTCGTCGCCCGCGACGAACCCGGTTTTTGGGAAACGCGCGGCTACCACAACCACGGCGACCCGTGGCGTGAAGAGCGCTATGGCTGACGGCATGTCTGCTTCCGCTTCTCCGACGCGCGTTCAGCGGCGTTTTCAGCTGCGGCCGTGGCTACGAGCCGTGCACCGCGACGCGGGCTATTTCGGCGTCGGTCTCACGTTGGTGTACGCGCTGTCTGGGTTGGCAGTGAATCACATCGCCGATTGGGATCCGAGCTTTCGGCAAATTCAAAAGACCCACCAGCTGGCGCCGCACCTGCCGACGGATGCCGAAGCTTCCGGCAACGCCGTGCGCACCGCGCTCGGCATCACCGAAACGCCGCGCGAGGTGTACGCGGTGGGTGACGACGCCGTCGACGTCGTGTTCGATCGCCGAACGCTACACGTCACGCCTTCGAGCGGCAAAGTGGTGGAAGAAGGTCAGTCACCGCGCTGGTTCCTGCGCGCCGCCAATTGGCTGCACTTGAATCGCGGCAAGAAAGCCTGGACCTATGTGGCGGACACGTACGCCGTCGTGCTGTTGTACTTGGCCTTTTCCGGGTTGTTCATGATTCCGGGGCGCAAAGGGCTAGTCGGGCGCGGCGCGGTGATCGCCCTGCTGGGCGCGGCCGTCCCGGTGCTGTACGTGGTCTGGTCGGGCGGCCCCGAAGCCAAAAACGGCTCCGGCGCGCCCGTCAACGCCGCAGCGCCGCCGCCAAATCACTGACCTGGGCGTCGCTAGCCCCAAGCTCGGCTAGCGCCTGCTCCAAGCGAAACACGTAATCGTCGTTGCGACCGCTGGGCCCTGTGCACACTCGGATATGCGCGGCGAGCTCGGCCGGACTCAGCTGTCCCGCATCGTAAGCATTCCCAGGGGGCGCGATCCAGGTAACCGCCTGGTGCGTCTCGGCGTCAGTTGCCACCGGGAGAGCAACGCGCACGTAGCCGGCGCGCTCGCGCTCATCCAGCTCAGAAAGTAGCTTCAACGCCGGGCCTTCGACGAAATACAGGGCCCCGACGGTGCTGCTCTCGGCGCGCTCGATCAACGTCACCACGCGGCCCGGTTGCGCCGGCGTTCCACGATGGTCGGGCGACGCTTGCGAGAAGCTGCGCGCATAGCCGTGGGCGACGGCCCGACGCCGTTCGAGGTAGACAAAACCAGGGCGGAACAACAATGAGCCGTAAGCAAAGATGGCCAGTCGTTTCGTGCTATTTTCGGCCTCCATCAGCGCGCCACTGCGGTGTTGGTAAGCCACCTTGCACAGTGACTGACGCCAGACCTGGAACCGGTACCGCTCGCTTCACCCGCAATGTCTGCCAGGACGGCAAAAATCCGCATATTGCCGCGAGCTGAATTGCGCAAAAGCTGAGCTTTCTGGAAGTCGACTGGAACTGTTCCCACATTTGTCTTCCGACACATCATCAAACCTGCTACGACCCAACCAATCGGCGTCGCGAACCGGTAGCGCATGCTAGCGCACCGCTTTTCGGCCGTCCCGCCTGAGGAAACGAGATGAAAATCCGCACCATTCTTCCGATCTTGAGCAGCTTGTCGGTCTTTGCGGCCCCGGTCTTCGCCCAAGACGCCCCCGCCCCCGCCGGCGACAAGGCCAAGGCGGCCGAGGAGCCGAGCAAGGCAGCAGAAGCGCCCAAGGCAGCAGAGGCGCCCGCCGCTGACGCCAAGGCCGCCCCCGCCGCCAAGGCCGAAGCCACGGCCACGGTCGACATGGGCGGTAACGCGGCCCCGGCGCCGGCCAAGCGCAGCAGCCTGGCCGCCTCGCCCGTGACCAAGGGTGGCAACGAGTCGGGTGAAGCCAGCAAAGAGTGGAAGACGGACTTTCACGGCTACTTCCGCGTTCCCTTCCGCGTCGGCATCGGTTCGCGCCCGTCGCCAAAGTCCATCGACATGGACTCGAGCGAGACCGACACCAGCACCGTGGCCCCCGGTCAAAGCAAGACCACCTTCCACGCCCCGCTGATCCCCGACGGGCAGTACTTGAGCTGGCAGTCGACGTCGCACAACCGCAGCGACTGGGCCGAGCTCTTCTTCGGCGTCGGTAACTCCTGGGCCAAGGCGACGGTCGGCCTGCAAGGCTACAACTTCACCGACGTCAGCTTCGATGATCCGCAGACGCAGTACGGCATCGGCCAGGCGTACGTCACCATCGCTCCCGATCTCGGCTACGAAAACATGCGCCTGAGCCTCAAGGTCGGCGCTTACCAAGACCGCTACGGCGCTGCCGGTAAGTACGACGCCGGCGAGTACGACACGTACATGTTCGGCCGCACGCACGTGATGGGTGAAACCCTGCGCGCCGAGTACGACATCAGCGAAGCCTGGGGTCTTTGGGCTGAAGAAGGCCTCGGTGGCAAGCGCCCGGATCCCAGCAGCTTCAACAACGCCCGCTTCACGATGTTGGCTCACGGCCACGTCGGCCTGAACAAGGGCAACGACATGCAGTTCTCCGCGCACATGCTGTACAGCTGGGCGCAGGAAGAGGACCGCCCCTACAACATCTCGAAAGACTCGACCCAGTACGCCAACTCCATCGTCGATGCGAAGGACGGCAACATGTGGGTCGCGGGTATCGACGGCCGCTTCGATCTCGGCGCGTTCGGCTACCTGTACGGCGCGTACTCGCATGTCGGCCTCAGCAACGCGCTCGTCGTCGGTCGCGCCATCGAGGTGATTCACGCCTCCGGCGGCGGCGAGTACCAGCTCGGCGTGGTCGACAACTACCTTGGGCCCGGCTGTCGCGCGGCGAACGCCGACCCGATGGTGCCGCGCACCGGCGCGCTCGCCGGTCCCGGCAACGTCCCCTTCCCGGTCGGCTGCAGCGCGGGCACCGGCTCCGTCGACTCCGTCGAGGCGCAGTACGAGTTCTCGCTGACCAACTTCTTGCAGATGAGCGAAGAAGGCGGTCAACGGTTCTGGGGCGAAGGCTCCGACTTGAAGATTGCCCTCTACGGCATGCTCAACAAGGTGAAGAGCGACTATCGCCCTGTCGACAAGACCATCTGGGGCGCCACCGACGGCAACCTCAAGATCAAGTACGGCACCGACATTCAATGGCACGCCACGCCGTCGATCACCGCCGCCATCCGGGCCGATCGCCTGCAACCGAACAAAGACGTGCCCGAGCAGTCGTTCTCGATCATCTCGCCGCGCATCGTGTTCACGTCCAATTGGGTGACGCGCGAACAGCTGACGTTCCAGTACTCGCGCTACATCTACAACCAGCGCGAGTGCGCCGAACCGGCAACCTCGCCGGCAGGCTTCTCACGCAACCGCGGAACCGGCTCGGCGCTCTGCGTGCAGCCGCCGCCCGCCGCCACCCCGCCGGATGGTTTCGGCATCAACTCCGACAATCAGTCGGTCACCAACCGCGGCGCGCCCAGCCTGCGCCCGGACGAGAACGTCTTCAATATCCAAGCCACCTTCTGGTGGTGAGCCAGCGCCGCTCGCGGCTCTGAAAAAAGATTGAAGCCCCCCAACGGGCGTTGTCACCACGGCGACGCCCGTTCGGCTTTTTGTATGCCGACATGTCGGTGCTAAACGACAACGCAGTTGGCAACCCAACAGTCAGCGCGTCCGTACCCAGAGCCCCCTGATTCGGCTCAGCTTGCGGGACCGCTGCCAGCGTTCGATCGAGCTGAATTCAAGCTGGATTGCGCGTTGCGTAGCCAAACAAAAGCGTTCCCGCGCTCGCTTGCTCGCTCGCCAAATCTGACGCTTCTGCTAACTTCCCCGGCATGAAGGCGAGAGCGTGGTCGTCTATCTTGGGTACTGGCGTGTGCTTGCTCGTAGCTTGTAGTGCTTCGAAAACCGGCACGGGAGTCAACGGCGGGGACGGGGCGACCTCCAGCACGGGCTCGACCACCTCCACTGGTGCGCAGCCCATCCTCGGCGGCTCGCTCGGCACCGGCGCCGGCTTCACGGTCGGTGGAGATCTGAATAGCACCGGCGGCATGGGCGGCGGCTGCCAGACCGGCGGAGCCGAGTTCGTGCCGAAGGTGCCTACGGTCATGCTGGTCGTCGATCGCTCCGGCACGATGTTCAAAGACGCGGGGAATCCCTGGAATACGCTCCGTGACGGCGTGCTCGAAGTGGTTCAGAAGATGAACAACGACGTGCGCTTCGGGTTCCTGGCGGTCACGGGCGAGCAAGCAGCGGGTATGTGTCCCCTGCTCGACGAGCTCGCCCCGGCTGACCACAACTATGACGCGCTAGCAGCCAAGTACATGTCGCTGGTTGCGCCGACGAAGGGCGAATCCCCCGGTATGCGTGGCCTACAGCGAGCGGCGGAAATCCTCGCTGGCGACACCACTCCGGGTGACAAGTACATCCTGTTCGTCACCGACGGCGAGCAGGACTATTGCAACGATGGCGACTTCGCGTGCCCAACCGACTCCGTCGTTTACCATTTGCAGCAAATTGCCGCGAAGGGTGTGAAGACCTTCGTCTTCGGCCTGCCGATGAAGTCCGACGACACGCAACAGCAAGCTCGCTATCCCGCCGTGCTCCAAGCGTTCGCCGATGCCGGCATGGGCGTGGCGGTTGCGCCGGTCTTGCCCCCCGGCGGCACGGCACCGCTCAACATTTACTACAACTGTCAGGGCGTGCCCGATTGGGCCGCAGAGGTTACGGCCGCCGGCGTGCCCGCCATGTCCCCGCTCGGCAACTACGCCGCCGCCTCCGGCGGCGCGAAGGTCTTCACCCCTGACGCCACGAACAAG
>JBEQSW010000179.1:0-3469 GCA_040348565.1 Myxococcales bacterium
CGTCCGGCGTGGGCAAGTCGCCGCGCAGGGCCTCTTCCAACATGTCTTCGGGTTCAGTGCTCATGGCTGGTTCCTGATGGCGCCGCGACGCCGAGCGACCTCGGCTTCGAACGCCAGGCGAGCGGCGCGGAGCCGCGAATAGACGGTGTTGAGCGGCACGCCCACGACGCTCGCGATCTCGGGCGCCGACATTTGCTCGACGCGCGCCAGCACGAACACCTCGCGCTGGTCGTCGCTGAGCGTGGCCAAGACGGCATGCGCCAAAGCCAGGCGTTCGCTCGACAGCAACGCGCTTTCGCCGCCGCTGGTCATCGGCTCGGCTTTTGGGTCGTGCTCTTCGTCGCGCGCCTGCTCGAGCGAGGCCGGCCCTCGCCGCAGCCGCTCCCGGTATTTGCGAGCGATACGCAGCGCGATCGCGTAAAGCCAGGTGCGGAGCGCGGCGCCGCCGTCGAATCCGCCGAGCTTGCGCTGCACGACCACGAACACGTCCTGCAGCGCGTCGTCCAAGTGGGCGTCGCGGACGCCCAAGCTACGCAGGCAGCGCCACACGTAGCGAAAGTGGGCCTCGTAAACGGCCGCCAGGTCGGGCGTGGGCGCGGCGGTACCGCGGAGCTCGTCCGCAGCAGAACCCGGCGGGACTCGGCGTCGTCCCAGCGCTTCAGCGACCATCGACGTTTATCCGGCGAGGTCCGGAAATCCGTCTACCAGACCAGCCCTAAGCGTACGAAAGCCGACGCCGCGAGCCACGGCACCGGATAAATTTCGTGCGGCGGGTCCGTAACGTTCTGAGAATAATGAAGAATTTCGAAGCGACCGCGCACCGCGTTCAGTTGTCCTTCGGCCCCGAGCCCGGCCCACAGTGGTCCGGCGTGAAGCGGAATGAAGGCCAGGGCCAAGGTTGGTCCGGCGGCCCACACGCTGTCATCGTGGGTTTGGGCGATGCTGCCGGCGCCGTGCCCACTCAAGCGCTGCGCGGCGAAGCCGAGGCGTGCCTCCCACGAGCGCGAGGGACGGAACAGGCCGCTCACACCGGCGCCGAATGCTTGCAGCTGGACCCGCTTGGCTTGGTCGTCGACCTTTTCGGTAGGGGTCAGGTAGCGCAGATTCACGCTCACCCCTAGGTATTGCCAGTAGGCTTTGCTCTCGAGCTCGAACGCGAGCACCGGGTGCGGCAGCGTGCCGAGCGCCAGGCCCGCGCCGGCTCCCACTGCGAAGCGTGGGTAAGCTGGGCGCGGCGGCGGCGGGGGGCGTGTTGGCTTGGGCGCGGCGGCGGGTTCCGGCGGCTCGTGCAGCAGCATGGCCACTGCAACCACGACCGCGGCGCGAAATAGCTCCGTACAACTGATGTCGTCCAGCTCGCGCAGCTCGTTGCCGATCTGCACGCGCAGGTGATAGTGGCCGGAGGCTTCAGTGATCGAAAGCTGGACGGCGCTCGGCTGCACGTAGGGAAGGCGCTTGAACAGCTCGCTGTCGAAGCTGGCGCGGCTTCCGCACTCGGCCGGGATCTCGGGAGCCTCCACGGCGTTCGCCGGCGAAGCGCCGAAGACGGCGGCAGCAATGGTCAAAGCGCTCGCGAGCACGCGGACACAGGTTCTCCTCGACCAGTGCTCGTTTGGCAAGCAGCCACGCCGGGTTAGCGGCGTGGGGCAGGAGACGGCGACGGCTCCCAGGCGGACATTGATTGTCCGGGCAGGGGCCTGGAAAGCGCTCGGGTGGCTTCCCTTTTTGGTGGCTGCTACTATGTTCAGTGCATGGCTCTTCCGGCCCACCTTCTCGAGCAGCTTTCCCCGGCGTTCACACAAGCTGGGGTCCGCTTTGCGCGCCCGGCCGAGGGGCCATCCCGGGGCCTTTCCTTTGGCATTCCCGAGCTCGACTCGCTGCTGCCTGACGGTGGGCTTTTGCGCGGCAGCGTGGTCGAGCTGTGCTCGGCCGGTGAGGGAGCGCTCAGTACGTCGCTCGGCCTGGCTGCCTGCGCTCAAGCTCAGGCAGAAGCGCGCGCTCGCGGTGGCCATACGCCGTGGTGCGCCTTCATTGATCCTTCGGGCACCTTGTACGGCCCCGGGGTCGCGGCAGCCGGGGTCGAGCTTTCTCGGCTGCTCGTCGTGCGGCCCCCGCTCGCGGCCTTGTCGCGCGTGGCCTTGCGGCTGGCCGAGTCCGAAGCCTTCGCCGTCGTCGTGGTCGATCTGGCGGGGGTAGTGGGAGAGCGTGTAGCCATTCCGCTCGGCACTTGGCCGCGCGTGGTCCGGCGCTTGGCCATGGCCATCGAGGGCACGGGCCACAGCGTGCTGTTGCTTACGCGCGAGAGTGATCGGCGGCCGCTGCCTTTGCCTGTCGCGCAACGGCTCGAGGTGTCGCGTCCCACGGCCGACAAGCTCATGGTGCGGGTCGCCAAAGATCAACGGGGGCGCGTCGCGCCACCGCGCCCCGTGGCGTGGACACGTCACGGCGTGTGGAGCACCCCTCAGAACGAAAATGCCAACCGCGCTCCAGGGGGTCATGTCCGAAGGCTCGGCTAACCCCCGCAACCGCCGCGTATTAGCGCTGATTTTGCCAGATTTGCTGGTGGAGCTAGCGCTGCGCCAACGCTTGGCCCTCGCTGCCCCTTCCGAGCTGCAGGCAGAGGCGCACAAGCCTCTCGGGGTGGTCCTGGTCAACGAGCCAGAGAAGAGCGAGGCTCAACAGCTTTCGCTCAGCGTGGCCGGCAAGCCTTTGGCGCCCGAGCAAGAATTGCCCGCTTCGCTGCCGCTCTCGGCCGTCAATCGCGAAGCCGAGCGCTTTGGCGTGCGCGCTCTGCAAACCATCGCCGAAGCGTCGGCGCTCGTCTCTCAGCTCATCGTCACCCCAGTAAAGCGCGTCGAGGTCGAGCGGGCCCTCAGCGGCCTCGCGGAGGTGGCGCTCGGCTACGGCGCCACGGTCGCGTTGTCAGCGCCCGACACGGTGTGGGTCGACATCACCGGCTCCGCCCACCTTTTTGGTGGTGAAGAAGCGCTAGCGCAAGACCTGGCAGAGCGCGTGCGCGAGCTGGGGCACCGCGTAAAAATCGCCGTTTCGGTCGGTCCAGAGTTAGCGCGGGCGTTCGCGCGCTGGGCGGCGCCGCCTCGCCGCAAAGAGGGCGGGGGCGTGAGAGCGGCGGTGGTCGTGCCGCCTTCGCGCACCGCGCTGGCCGCCGCTGAATTGCCGATTCACGCGCTGCCACTCGGTCCCGACAACTTGGGCTACCTGACGCGGCTCGGCCTGCTCACCTGGGGGGAGCTTTCACGTCAGCCTCGCTCGGCGCTGGCACCGCGGCTGGGCAAAGAAGCCGCGCGGGTGCTCGAGCTGTGCGCGGGTGAAGACAACGCGCCGCTCGTGCCCTACACGCCGCCGCGCATCCTCGAAGAAGAGAGCACGTGGGACGACGCGGTGGCCGGTACCGAGCCGCTGGGCTTCGTGCTGCGCGGGTTGGCGGCGCGCATTTCCGCGCGGCTTT